>OMSY01000198.1 GCA_900313875.1 uncultured Actinomycetes bacterium | reverse complement strand
TCGTGGGCAGTGACAGTGGTCGAGAGCGGTGCGACCATTCCGGCCAACCCTCCGGTGGCTATCACGGGAGCCGCATACCCGAGCTGGCCGATGACGCGCCGGACGAGCCCGTCGATACGATCGACCTCGCCATAGACGAGACCCGACTGCACTGCGGCACGCGTGTTGGTGCCGATGGGCTTCTCGGGGGCCACGAGGTCGACGCGCGCGAGGCGGGCAGCAGCCGCGAAGAGAGCGTCTGCAGACGCCATCACACCGGGTGCGATGATACCCCCGACAAACGCCCCGTCCTTGTCGATGACCTCGATGTTCGTGGCGGTTCCCAGATCGACCACGATGACCGGTGCGCCGTAGCGGTTGACCGCGGCAACAGCATCGGCAAGCCGGTCGGCGCCGATCTCGTTGGGATAGTCATAGGTGATGGGGAGGAACGGCACCTTCGAGGGTGACACGACCAACGGCTCGCACCCAAGACCGTCCGCGGCCCGGCACCAGGTCGCGGTGAGCTCCGGCACCACGCTCGAAAGCGCCATACCGACGATATCGGCCTCGTTCAGGGCATCGAGCTCGAGCAGCTGCCGCAGGAGGACCCGCAGTTCGTCAGACGTGCTCTCGGGCTTGGTGGCCATGCGCCTGTGCACACGGCAGACCCCGTCCTCGAACAGACCGATCACGGTCTGGGTGTTCCCCACATCGACTGCAAGCAGCATCTATCTTCCTCTCATCCCATATGGACGGGAGCCCCGCCACAGGACCAGGTCCAGGCCCTGCACAGACGTCCCCCGACCCGCTTTCCGAACATCGCGCGCCCTGTACGGCTTCCCGCGGTCATGCACTCCCCCCGATACCGGGAACCTGCCCACATAGGCAAGTCACAAAACCGCAAAAGCTGCATTACAGCTCTCTGACACCTCATGGGAATGGGACAGCGACATAGCCTCGATGGTATCATGCATAGCAGGTGTCATGAAGTTCCATCATGTCGTTTGGAGGTGCCATGAACGAGCAGAACGCACGTATCCTCGCAGTCGATGATGAGCCCTCGATCACCGACTTCGTGTCCTACAACCTTCAGAAGGAAGGTTATATCGTAGACATCGCGACCGATGGCGATTCAGCCGTCAAGATGGCCTCCGAGAACCCCTATGACCTTGTCATTCTCGACGTCATGCTTCCCGGGATCGATGGTTACGAGGTCTGCCGCCGTATCCGCGCCAGCCATTCCACCATCCCGGTGCTGTTCCTGTCCGCTCGCAACACCGAGCTCGACAAGGTCGTGGGGCTCGAGATCGGAGGCGATGATTACCTTGCCAAGCCTTTCGGCGTCCGCGAGCTCATCGCCCGGGTCAAGGCACTTCTCCGCCGCTCCGCACAGACCGAATCGGTAGCTGCCGAACAGGACACCGGCATCCTCGACGTCAGCGGCATCCGCCTTGACGAGGGTGCGCATACCGCCGAGAGCGAGAACGGCCCCATCGACCTCACCCCACGCGAGTTCGAGTTGCTGGCCACGCTCCTCAAGCACGCCGGCAAGGTGCTCTCCCGCGACCAGCTCCTCCGCGATGCCTGGGGATGGGAGTACCTCGTCGAGACGAAGACGGTGGACACCCACGTCAAGCGCCTGCGTGACAAGCTTCTGGCAGCAGGTATCGACCCCGGTCTCATCGAGACGGTACGCGGTTACGGATATCGCTTCAAGGTCGTCTAGGGGACGCGGATGTCCTCCAAGTCCCCACGCAAGACATCGGCGCTGTTCATCAGCCTCGGGATGGGGATGACGGTCGTCGCCATCGTGGCGCTCGTCATCGGCTTCTTCCTGTTGCAACTGCCCGAACCCCTCATCGACCACCGCATCATGATGGTGGCCGCCGCCGTCGTCATGTTCCTGATCGGTTTCGTGCTGAGCACGATGGTCGCACGGAAGTACGGCAAGCCCATCGAGGACCTCAACGAACGCGCGACGCGCTTCGTGCAGGGCGACTACAACGTCGATTTCCGGTTGCAGAACGGTCCTTCGGAGGTGGTCGACCTCGGTGAGTCGCTGCAGGCGATCACCACCTCCACCCGTACCGCCATCGCCGAACTGCATGCCGAGGAGCAGCGGCAGGCCCAGTTCGTCTCCGACGTGTCGCACGAGATACGCACCCCTCTCACGGGCATCCGCGGCTATGCCGAGACGCTCATGCAGGACGATGTCCCCGATGACATGCGGATGCATTTCCTCGAATCCATCATCCGCGAATGCAGCCGCCTCACCCGGTTGGCCAACGACCTGCTCGACCTCCAGAGGATCGATGCCGAGGCCGACCGGCCCAACTGGAAACGGCTCAACCTCCGCGAGATCGTGGAGGATGTGCATGACACCCTCGAGCCGCTTCTCGAGGACCGCGAGGTCGCGCTCACCATCGGCGGCGAGGCACCTGACGTCCTCGGCAACCGCGACCGGCTCACCCAGGTACTCGTCAACCTCATCGAGAACGCGAGCCGGTTCGCCGAAAGCCATGTGCGCGTGGAACTGGCCGGCGTCAGCGGGCAGAGCGTCATCACGGTCTCCGACGACGGACCGGGCTTCGGGGACGTCGACCCCACACGCCTCTTCGACCGCTTCTACCGTGCGGACAAGAGCCGTCAGTCCGCAACCGGCGGGGCCGGTCTCGGACTCGCCATCGTCAAGTCCATCGTGACCGCACATGATGGCAAGGTCACCGCCTTCAACATCCCCTCCGGAGGCGCCTGTTTCCTCGTCGCCATCCCCTCCATCGGCCCGAGGGACTGACGCGCGCCATCTTCCAACGGAACCCCGCCCTCGAGATGCTTCCCCTGCCCCACGTAGCAAGGAGGGCAAAGGGGAAGCCAATCATGCTAGACTGGTCCACATACCGGCCCAGCGCATGACGAGAGGTGCCTCGTGCAAATCACCCCACAGGAAGTCATCCAGACACTCAACATGGTGTCCAAGCAGAACCTCGATATCCGCACCATCACGATGGGCATCTCCACGCGGTCGTGCACGCATGAGGACATCGACATCATGGCACGACGCGTCTACGACCTGCTCTGCACACGTGCGGAGCACCTCGTCGAGACGGCAGAGGACCTCGAAAGCGAGTTCGGGATCCCCATCGTCAACCGTCGCATCTCCGTGACGCCCACCGCGGAGATCTGCGCGGCCACGACCGCAGCTGACCTCACCCCCATCGCCAAGGCGCTCGACGATGCCGGGAAGAACGTCGGGGTCGACTTCGTGGGCGGCTTCTCCGCCCTTGTCCAGAAGGGCATGACCGAGGCGGACCGCCGGCTCATCGAGTCCATCCCACATGCGCTGGCGGTCACGGACCGCGTCTGCTCCTCGATCAACGTCGCCTCCACGCGGGCCGGCATCAACATGGATGCCGCGTTCATGTTGGGGGAGACGATCCTCGAGACGGCACGCGCGACTGCGGACCGTGACAGCATCGGCTGCGCCAAGCTCGTGGTGTTCGCCAACATGGTGGAGGACAACCCGTTCATGGCAGGCGCCATCCACGGCGGCGGCGAGAGCGACACCGTCATCAATGTCGGCGTCTCCGGTCCGGGCGTGGTGCACGCCGCCCTCGAGAACCTGCCCAAGGACGCGACCATCACGGACATCGCCGAGGAGATCAAGCGCACGGCATTCCGCATCACACGCGCTGGTGAGCTCATGGCCCGCGAGGCGAGCAGGCGTCTCGATGTCCCGATGGGCATCATCGACCTCTCGCTTGCGCCGACCCCTGCCCGTGGGGACAGCGTGGCCGACATCCTCGAGACCATCGGGGTCGGCACCTGCGGAGGACCGGGCACCACAGCGGCGCTCGCCCTGCTCAACGATGCCGTCAAGAAGGGTGGGGTCATGGCAAGCTCCTCGGTCGGGGGCCTTTCAGGCGCCTTCATCCCCGTCTCGGAGGACGAGGGGATGATCCGTGCTGCCGAGCGTGGAGCGCTCACCATCGAGAAGCTCGAGGCAATGACCTGCGTCTGCTCGGTCGGCCTCGACATGATCGCCATACCCGGGGACGTGGACGCCGAGACCATCTTCGGCATCATCGCCGACGAATGCGCCATCGGCGTCATCAACAACAAGACCACCGCCGTGCGCCTCATCCCCGCCATCGGCAAGTCCGCAGGGGAACGCCTCGAATTCGGTGGCTTGCTTGGAAGCGCCCCCATCATGGACGTGAACCGCCACGCAGGCACCGTGTTCGCCCGCAGGGGAGGGCATTTCCCCGCACCGCTCAACAGCCTGAAGAACTGACATCCGGTTAGGAGACGAGGAGACATCATGGACCGTATCGCATTCATCCGCAACAGCGGCAGGTCGGGCACCGAGCGCGCTGCGCTCAATGCGGCAAGGACCTACCACGTCCCCATCACCGGCTGGTGCCCTCCCAGAGGCATCACCGACGGATTCCCGAAGCCGCCGGGTATCAGGGACAAGTATCCCGAACTCCGCGAGATGCCCGCCGACGCAGGAACCGATGCCATCGAATGGAACGTCCGTGACTCCCATGCGACCCTCATCATCTCCCCGATGAACGCCCCCGCCTCCCTCACGCGCATGGTCATGCCACACACCACCGCATATGTGCGCCGGGTCCTGCGCATCTCGAGCCTGGACGACGTGAGGAGCGTCAACGAGTGGCTCGGCTCGCTCGGTTACGGCCTCGACCTGCACATCACGGGGCCGAGCGAGGAGGAATGCCCCGGTGCCTACGACCTCGCCCGCGCCATCATCGGCCGCATCCTCACACGCTCGGCATGAGCGCCTGACGACACCGGCACACCTTCCATCCCATCCGCATGGGCCAGGGGAACTCAGGTGCGCTCTGCCCTCGATGGCTGGGTTTGCTTGCAGCACGACCGGGAAACCACAGGTGCCCGGCAACGCTGTTCCCCGACACCGGCGGGAACACCCACACATATCATTCGCCTGACGACGGGTAGGGCCCCTCCCTCCTGCTGCATGACAGCATGGTACAGTGACGGGGTTCCACGAAGACACCTTCCGACAAAGGGGTACACATGGATCTGGGTTCGACCCTTCCTTTCTGGAGCATCATCCCCTTCGTGGGCATGCTCCTGTCCATCGCCATCATGCCGCTCGCCTTCGGGGAATGGTGGGAGAAGCATGAGCTGCTCGCGTCCGTCATCTGGTCGTTGCTCTTCCTTATCCCGTTCACCATCGCCTACGGATTCTCGATCACAGCGGAACAGCTCTCCGAGACCATCATCGGGGACTACATACCGTTCATCGTGCTGCTGTTGGGCCTCTTCACGGTTGCCGGTGGTATCCACATCAAGGGTACGATCGTGGGCACCACGCGGAACAACGTGATCTTCCTGCTCATCGGCACCGCACTCGCCAGCTGGACGGGCACGACCGGCGCGGCCATGCTCCTCATCCGGCCGCTGCTACGTGCGAACCATTGGCGCAAGCACAAGGCACACATCGTCGTGTTCTTCATCTTCCTGGTCGCCAACATCGGCGGCTGCCTCACCCCGCTCGGCGACCCCCCGCTGTTCCTCGGCTACCTGCGCGGCGTTCCCTTCTTCTGGACGATCGCGCACATCTGGCCGCTCCTGCTCGTCAACACCGCCATCCTGCTGGTGGCATTCGTCTTCGTAGACCGCCATTACATCAAGAAGGAAGGCAAGGCCGGCAAGGAGGCACTCGAGCTTGCCGACAGTGCGGATGAGCGCACCCCCATCCGCATCGAGGGCGCACACAACTTCATCTTCCTCGCCCTCATCATCGTCGCCGTCATCCTCAACGGGCTCATCCCGCAGATGGATGCCTGCGTCAATCCCGCAACGGGCAAGACGTACGGATTCGACATCGAGGGTGTACATGTCGGCATCGACTACTTCGTCCAGATCGGTATCATCCTCATCGCGATGCTCCTCTCGCTCGTGACCACGGGCAAGGACCTGCGCAAGCGCAACAACTTCGAATGGGAGCCCATCGCGGAGGTCGCCAAGCTCTTCATCGGCATCTTCATCACGATGATCCCGGCACTCGCCCTGCTCCGCACCTATGGCGGCAGCATCGGCATCGACTCGCCCCTCAAGTTCTTCTGGTCGACCGGTATGCTCTCGAGTTTCCTGGACAACTCACCCACGTACGTGGTGTTCCTCACCGCAGCTGGTGCGCTCGGTTCGCATGGTGCGGCGACGGTGGTGGCCACGACGG
>OMSY01000070.1 GCA_900313875.1 uncultured Actinomycetes bacterium | reverse complement strand
TGATCGCCGGACCTTCCGAGGTTTGCGTCATGGCCGATAACTTCGCTCAGGCCGAGTTCGTCGCCATCGACCTCATGGCCCAGGCAGAGCACGACCCGCGTGCGAGCTGCTACCTCGTCACGCTCGACGAGAGCCTTGCCGACGAGGTCGAGGAGTTCATCGAGGAATACCTCGAGGAGTCCACTCGCGCCGACATCACCCGCGAGAGCCTCGAGAACCGCGGGCTTATCGTCTGCGTCCCAGACCTTGCAAGCGCAATCCAGACCGTCAACGTCATCGCTCCCGAGCATCTCGAGATCCACATGACCGACCCCATGGAGCTCATCGGTTCCATCCGCCACGCCGGCGCCATCTTCCTCGGCGAGTTCACCCCGGAGAGCGTGGGCGACTACGTGGCCGGACCCAACCACACGCTTCCCACGGGCGGCACGGCACGTTTCTCGAGCCCGTTGTCCACGGAGATGTTCATGAAGCGCTCGAGCATCATCCAGTACACCTATGGGGCACTGGAGCGCGACGCTGACGTCATCGAGACCATCGCCGACCGCGAAGGCCTCTGGTCGCACGCCCGTGCGGTCAGCTTGCGCACCGAGCTCGTCGAGGAGATGCTCGCCGACATGGACGAGGACGACGACGATGAGTGCGAGTGCTGCGGTAAGCACAGCAAGCACCATGACGATGAACCCGCAGAAGAGGCTGAACCTGAAGCGGTAGACGCTGCGGAGGACGAGGCTGCTGAAGACGGGCAGGAGGAGACCTGATGAGACCTGTCCGCCCTGCACGTGCGGTTATCGCCGACATCGTTCCCTATGACGCGAAGAACCTGCCTGCCGACGTCTTCATCTCCGCGAACGAAAATCCGGACAACCCTCCCCAGGAGGTGCTCGATGAGATAGAGGCGGGGCTTGCGGACTTCCGCTTCAACCGCTATCCGGACCCGCTTGCAGGCACGCTACGCGCCATGATTGCCGAAACGTGTGGGATTGCGCCCGAATGCGTTCTGCCTGGCAACGGCGGGGACGAGCAGCTCTTCAACATCTTCATGGCCTGGGGCGGACCGGGTAGGAAGCTGCTCAACATCACCCCGACGTTCTCCATCTACGCGTACAACGCGATGATCACGGGTACCGAGGTGGTGGAGATTCCACGCTCCGACGACTTCAAGATCGACGAGGAAGCCGTCATAGAGCGGGCAAGTCAAGGTGACATCGATATCGTCGTCGTGGGGAGCCCCAACAACCCGACGGGTGACCTTGCGGACGAGGCCTTCATGCTCCGCCTGCTTGACAGCACCGATGCACTCGTCCTTATCGACGAGGCATACGGCGAGTACTCCGCCTTCTCCATGCTCCCTCACCTGAAGGACTATGAGAACCTGCTCATCCTGCACACCTTCTCGAAGGCGTACAGCCTGGCAGGGCTGAGGCTTGGCTACATCCTCGCGAACCCGTCTGTCATCGACGAGTTCCTGAAGGTGAGGCAGAACTATTCCATCGACGCCTTCGCGCAGCTGGCAGGGGAATGCTGCTGGCGGCACCGCGACCTCTTCATGCCGCGTATCGGCCGGACGGTCCAACTCCGCGAGGAGCTGTACGCGACGCTTCGGACCGTTCCCGGTGTCGAGGTCTGGCCAAGCGATGCCAATTACCTGCTGTTCCGCATCGAGAACGCCCACGAGGTCTGGAAGACCCTCTACGATAAGTACTCCGTCCTCGTGCGCGACTTCTCGAGCGCACCTGGGCTCAAGGATTGCCTGCGCGTGACCGTGGGCTCGAAAGACGAGCTGCGCCGGTTCCTTCTCGCGCTCTGCGAGATCGTCGGGGAGAGGCTCGGCAAGAACGTCCATCTCAACGGGTGGGAGGACGAGCAGGAAGGTGAGGACAGTGACGCATAGGGTTGCGAAGATTCACCGGGTCACCAAAGAGACCGACATCGAGCTCACACTCGACCTCGACGGTACGGGGAAGACCGATGTCGACACGGGCGTGCCGTTCTTCAACCACATGATGGAGGCGTTCGGACGTCATGGCCTCTTCGACCTCACGCTGCATGCGACGGGCGACTTGGATGTCGACGCGCATCACACGGTCGAGGATTGCGGTATCGTGCTCGGGCAGGCTTTCGCCGAGGCCCTGGGCGACAAGGCGGGGATCCGACGCTTCGGGAGCGTCTTCGTCCCCATGGACGAGGCACTCGTGCTTGCCGCGGTCGACATCTCGGGGCGCGGGCAGCTGCACTACGACGTGGAGCTCCCCATCGAGTTTATCGGCACCTTCGACACGACGCTCGCCAAGGAGTTCTTCATCGCACTTGCGGCCAACGGCGGGTTCACCTTGCACATCATGGGATTCAAGGGCGAGAACTCGCATCACATCATCGAGGCGGCCTCCAAGGCTGCGGCCAAAGCACTTGCGGAAGCGGTCGAGATCGATCCG
>OMSY01000195.1 GCA_900313875.1 uncultured Actinomycetes bacterium | reverse complement strand
TGAGCAAGGCCGGGACGAGTGGCACGCTGATCCCGGTACCACCCCGGTGAGATGACGTACTGGTCCCGGAAGGGGTTGCGCCATCCGGTGCCGTCGAGGAGCCAGCGTGTCCGGGTTGCGTTGCCATCCCGGTCCCCGTACAATGTGTCGACATCCGACCAGTCATGGACGACGCTGCCCACTGGGGCTTCCAAAGGGTGAGGAGCTGCAATGAAGACGGTCGAGCTGTTCGATGCATCACGGAAAGTCTATTCCCTCGAGATCTTCCCACCGAAGCGCGAGTATCCCATCGAGACCATCTTCGAGACGCTCGATGGCCTGCACTTCCTACGTCCCGATTTCATCAGCGTGACCTTCGGTGCGGGCGGGAGTTCCGATGGGGCGACCACGATACAGATCGCCACGATGATCCGGGACAAGTACGGGATCGAGAGCGTGGCCCATATCCCCTGCATCAACCTTACCAAGGACGATGTCCGGGCCATCCTCGAGCAGTTGCAGCGCAACGGGATCGAGAACATCCTTGCCCTGCGCGGCGACCGCGTCGAAGGTAGGGAGCCTTGCCGGGATTTCGCACATGCAAGCGACCTGATCTCCTTCATCCATGAGGAGGCCCCGGGGGCATTCGACATCCTCGGTGCCTGCTATCCGGAGACCCATCCCGAGGCGAAGAGCGCGGAACAGGACATCGCCGCCCTCAAGGTCAAGCAGGACGCCGGTGCGAGCCATTTCATCTCGCAGCTCTTCTTCGACAACGAGACCTTCTATGATTTCGTGTCACGTGCACGCGCCGCTGGCGTCAGCGTGCCCATCGAAGCGGGTATCATGCCAGTCGTCAACCGCAGGCAGATCGAGCGCATGACGACGCTCTGTGGGGCGAGTCTGCCCGAGAAGTTCCTGAGCATGATGAGGTATTTCGATGGTAATAAGACCGCGATGCGCGATGCCGGTATCGCCTATGCGGTCAATCAGATCGTCGACCTGCTCGCGCACGACGTCGACGGCATCCATCTGTACACCATGAACAACCCGCTCATCGCCACGCGCATCGACGAGGCCACCCGTTCGCTCTTCGGTGTCTGAGCCCCTTCCGTGTCCAAGCGGGCCCGTATCCAGCCCGGGTCCTTCTCCGTGGGTTGAAGCAGGGGTCATAGCCCCGTTCCAGCCAGGTCCACGGTGCTGCCCCGAGGCGTCTGAGGCAGGGTTGCCCTTCGTCAGATCCCCGCTGTGACGAACTGGTCATGCTGCTCGCGGGCGAGCTTGAGGGTCTCGGTTTCCACATACATGCAGCTGGTCTCCGGGAATCGCGTGTAGACGAGCGTCTCGAGACGGTCGATCGCTTGAAGGAGCTCATCTGCGGTGATGTCCGGCCTGAACCCGACATCTATGTTCACGAGCAGGTACTGGGGGCCCATGTACATGGTGAGGATGCGTCCGCAGGTGTCCACATCCACATCGGATTCCACGAGTGCCCGAATCTCGGCGAGGTCCTCCGTGCGCATGCCCTCGCCGACGAGCAGGCCCTTGGTCTCCACGAGCAGGATGAGTGCCACGGCACAGAGCAGCAGGCCGATGCAGATGGAGGCGGCACCGTCGAGGCGGGGTTCGTTGAGCAGCCGACCGAAGAAGAGCCCGCAGAACGCGAACACCAGACCAAGTTCAGCGGCTCCGTCCTCGAGCACGACCGTGAAGAGCGAGGGGTCCTTGGCCTCGCGGATGAACCTGAGCGGCGGGGTTGTGCCCCGTGCCCCGTTGAACGCCTTGAGCGCGACCCTCAACGACATCCCTTCGATGACGGCTGCGATACCGATGACTGCATAGCTCACCACCGGGCTTCCCGATATCTTCGCGGGGTCGGCGGCTATCACGGCACGTGCCCCCTCCGTTATCGAGAGGAGTCCGCCGAGGGCGAAGATGAGCAGTGAGACGATGAGCGTCCAGAAATAGAGCTCCTTGCCATAGCCGAAGGGATGCTCGAGGTCCGGACGTTGCCCTGCGCGTTTCATGCCCAGCAGGATGAGCGCTCCGTTCCCGCTGTCGACGATGGAATGGATGCCTTCCGACATCATCGCCGACGAGCCTGAGATCGCTGCTGCGATGAACTTGACGATCCCGATGGCGATGTTCGCCAAGATGGCGGCTATCACCGATCCCTTCGACTCGCTTTCCGCTTTCTGAAGCGTGTGGGGGACATGCTTGTCAACGAGGATGGACTGTTGGGCTTGCGGCATCGTGGTTGCCTTTCGGTGGACAGGGGGTAGGGGACAGGTTCGTCACGAGGTCAATGTCTCGCAGGGAGGTAGGTTCGGGGGGTATGCAGGGGTGTGGTCGTCGAGCAGCAGGTCGC
>OMSY01000193.1 GCA_900313875.1 uncultured Actinomycetes bacterium | reverse complement strand
CTGCTCGTAGCCGGCTCCTCCATCGCGGAGAACATCTATCGTGGCATCTTCAAGAAGGACGCCTCCGACAAGCAGGTCATGTTCGTCGCCCGTATCGCCCTGTTCGTGGTCTTCCTCATCGGCATCTTCATCGCACGCGATGAGAGCTCCTCGATCTTCGGCGTCGTCTCCTATGCATGGGCCGGTCTGGGCGCCTCGTTCGGGCCGCTCGTGATCCTCAGCCTCTACTGGCGTCGCACCAACATCCCGGGCGCCCTTGCAGGTATGTTCGGAGGCGCTGCAACGGTCCTGATCTGGCACAACCTCATCAAGCCGCTCGGTGGCGTCTGGGGTATCTATGAGCTGCTGCCTGCCTTCATCATCAGCGCAGCCTGCATCGTGGTCGTCTCGCTCATGACCAAGCCCCCTGCAGACGAGGTGCTGTACGAGTTCGACCACTATATGGATGATGAGTATTTCAAGAAGGTCGAAGCGGAGCGCATGGCCGCCCTGCACGGCTAAGCCGACAAGTCCATAGCCTCACGTCACGGGCGGACCCCCTGCGGTCCGCCCGTTCGTGTTCACAGCCCGATGAGCACCCGGCAACCTTTCTGGGCAGGAGCACCTGGGGCCATCCAGCAGATGCCCGGTTTGATGGCCCGGGAACCGACTCCCGTTCCCGATGGGCCTTCGTCTCGTGGACGCTCAGCAGGCCCCCTCGGCGATGAGCTCGTCCATGAGGTACTCGACGTCATCGAACAGGGGCAGCCACTCATGTGCAGGCGCGGCAAGCGCCGATATGTCGGCACGCTTGACGCGCAGCAGCTCACGTAGGGTGTCGGGCCCGAGCTTGCCAAGCCACATCCGGGTGTTCTCGCGGGTGGCAAGGAACCCGGCGTGATGGTTCTCGATGAGCGTGACCACACGATGCCTGAAGCCAGGCGGGAACCCCAGGCGCTCGAGCACCTTTCCGGCAATCCGTGCACTGGCCTCGGGATGCCCTGGACAATGCCCTCTGCCCCTCTCGTCCATCTCGAACGTCTCCGGCTTGCCGCAATCGTGCAGCAGCATGGTCATCCGCAACACCGGCAGGGCAGGAGCGCACCTCATGGCGAGCGCGGTATGCCCGAGAACCGAATGCGGATGAAAACCGTTGTGCTGGTCGAAGCCCTCCATCGGCAACAGCTCGGGGATGACAGCACCCACGATGCCGATGTAGCTGTTGAGCGCGCGTTCGATATCCACCCCGCAGACGAAACCGAGGAACTCCCTGGCGACCTCCCTGACCGGAATATCACCCAACAGCCCCGCTTTCTCCTTCGCCGCAGCGAACGTGTCCACATCGAGCGTGCAGGACAGCTGCGAGGCGAGCCGAATCGCGCGCATGACGAGCAGCGGGTCCTCTTCGAACCGTTCTCCAGGTATGCCCACGCAGCGTATGCGCCGCCTCCGCAGGTCCTCCTGCCCTCCGAACGGGTCGATGAGGCCCTGTTCGGGGTGGTATGCCATGGCGTTCATCGTGAAATCCCGCCGCACGAGGTCGTCTTCCAAGGAGAATGCGGACTGCGTCCCTTCGGAGGTCCGACCATCGACGGAAGAGCACGCCCCATGACCGACCACCACCGCGATAGGACTGCCTGCAACCACGACGGCGACCGCTTCTTGGGAAACCCCCACATCGAACACCTTGGCACCCACGGGCTCGAGCACGCGATGAAGCTCCTCGGGGCCGACATCGGTCACCAGCTCGATGTCGGATGGGGAGCGATGCAGCAGCCAGTCACGGACACATGCGCCGACCACATAACAGCTGTGGCCGGCGTCCTCGAGCAGCGAGAGCACGCACCGTGCAGCTTCGGGCAGATCCATCCCATCCGTCATCCGGCGACACCTCCTCCGTGCCCACATCCATATCATCGTTCCCACCGCTACCGGAACCGGGAATCCTCGAGCTGATTATACGTCTTGCATCGCAGGGTCCGGCACTACCAGACGCCATGAGCATGCATCATGTCGACCATGGCCGCATGGAGCCTCTGCGACTATACTGGGGCAAGACCGGCAACGAGATGAAAGCATGTCGTGAAAGAGCCTGACAACCACCCCGAACCAGCGAATGACACCACCGCCCCGGCCGCATCCTTCCGGACGTATTGGCGCCTGTTCTGGTCGACCTTCTACATCAGCGCCTTCACCGTCGGTGGCGGGTTCGTCATCATCCCGCTCCTCAAGAAGAAGTTCGCCGACGAGCTGCATTGGATAGACGAGCAGGAGATGGTCGACCTTGCCGCCATCGCCCAATCCGCGCCCGGCGCCCTCGCGGTCAACGCGTCCATGCTCGTGGGATATCGCGTGGCCAAGGTGCCCGGCATGCTCATATCCATCGTCGCCACCATCTTGCCACCGCTTATCCTGCTCGCGGTGATCTCGGCTTTCTACGACATCTTGCGTGGCAACGTCATCGTGGCTGCCGTGCTCAAGGGGATGGCGGCAGGTGTGGCCGCTGTCATCGCCGATGTGGTGATAGACCTTGGGAGGAAAGAGGTCGGGAAGAAGGACCCCCTGGCCATCGTCATCATGCTGACGGCGTTCTGCGTGACGTGTTTCACCAACGTCAACGTCGCGCTCGTGGTGCTGTCCTGCATCCTCATCGGCATCGCACGCGTGCTCCTTGCACGCAGACGCAAGCCAGGAGGAGGGGAGAGCGCCTCATGACGTTGTACCTGCAGTTGTTCTGGAGCTTCTTCCAGGTGGGCCTCTTCAGCTTCGGCGGGGGCCTTGCGACGATGCCCCTCATCCAGGACCAGGTGGTGAACATACATCACTGGCTCACGTTGCCCGAGTTCACCGACCTCATCACCATCTCGCAGATGACGCCCGGTCCCATCGCGGTCAACTCGGCCTCGTTCGTCGGCATGCGCATCGCCGGAATCCCCGGGAGCCTCATCGCGACCTTCGCCTGCATCCTGCCCGCCTGCATCATCGTCGGCATCCTCGCCTACCTGTACTATCGGTTCCGCACGCTGGACACCACCCGGGGCATCCTCGCCTCCGTGCGTCCTGCAGTCGTCGCACTCATCGCCTCAGCAGGCCTCGCCATCCTCATCAACGCGTTCTGGCCCAACGGGCAGGTCTCCCCACGCGAGACGGACCTCGTCGCCGTGGGCATCTTCTGTGCGGCGCTCATCGTCCTACGCAGGTGGAAGGCAAGCCCTATCCAGGTGATGCTCGGCTCAGGTGCCATAGGCTGCCTGCTGTACCTGGTGCTCTTGTAGGAATGGCCAACCGGGGCCCCGGACATGATGACGCTTGCCAGACCGAAGCCGCCCCGCTTCATCCCCTGACGTTTTCGGCTATCATGTTGGCATGAACATGACCATCTCCACGAGGGAGTGCCCATGAATCAGACTTCCCATGATGACAATCACGTACACACCACGGAGCCCTCCGTCATCTACCTTGCCGGTGGGCGCTTCTGGGCCATGCAGAAGCTGCTCGACTGCCTACGCGGGGTTGTCGAGACGACCTGTGGCTATGCCAACGGACATGTGGAGCATCCCTCCCGGGAACAGGTCGAAAGCGACACGACCGGAGCACGCGAGACCGTGCGTGTCACCTATGACCCGGCGGTCGTGAGCTTGGACACCATCCTGTACGCCTTCTTCTCCGTGATCGACCCGACGGTCAGCGATGCCCAGGGGAAGGACAAGGGAAAGCGGTTCCAGACGGGTATCTACTTCACGGATGACGCGAGCGGACGGACAGCCAAGCGTATCGCAGCGACGGAGGAGTTCCGTTACCATGACATCGCAACCGAGGTGAAGCCTCTTGAAAGCTTCTACGAGGCCGATGAGGACCAACAGCATTATCTGGACAAGAACCCCGATGCTCCCTGTCGGATATCGGATGTCGCCTTCGACCGCATCGCGAACCTCATCGTCGACGCCGGCCCCTACCGCGCCCCTGCGGATGACGATGAGGCCTGGGCATCGCTCACGCCGACCGCCTATGACGTGACGCGCATCCAGGGCACCGAGCCTTACGGGTCAAGTGATTTCTACCAGAGTTTCGAGCCGGGGCTGTACGTCGATGTCGTCACCGGCGAACCGCTCTTCTCATCGGCGGACAAGTTCCCGAGCACCTGCGGCTGGCCCTCTTTCTGCAAGCCCATCGACCCGAACGTCCTCCGCCCGAGGGTCGACAAGTCATTCGGGATGACGCGCATCGAGCTATCGAGCCGTGTCGGAAGCTCGCATCTCGGGCACCTCTATCTCGATGATGAGGAGTCGCCCAACGGCATGCGGTACTGCATCAACGGAGCGGCCATGCGCTTCATCCCCCGGGGCGCGATGAAGGACAGGGGGTACGGTGACCTGCTCGAATATGTGCCGATGCCCTCGTTCGAGGAGGCTCAGGAGAACGAAGTTCCCAAGAAAAGACGGGGGTTCTTCTCACGGCGCGCGAAATGACCACCTGACGCGACGTTGCGCGATACCGGTTGGAACAGGGACCTCGCACCATTGAACGGTGTGAGGTCCCTGTTCTGACTGCTGCTTCATGGAATGGGACACGACCCCTGTTCCGCCCCAGACGGTTCTCCCGCTCCGGGTGCCGTTCCGGCCACACCCTGCATCCTTCATGCCAGGCGCAAGGGTTGCTATCGGGAGATGTAGGGAGAGCCAGCGGCCTTCTCGATCGAGAGCATGGTCGCCACGTTCTTCTCCTCGACCCTGTTCAGAGGGCTGCTCATGCTCTCGAACTGCTCGGGCGTGTACCGCTCGTGATACCAGCTCTTGGTGCTGAAATAATCCCTCAGGTCCTGGTGGTGGAAGCCGCGTCCATACCGGGCGTAGATCTCGTTACGGGCGAGGTAGAGCTCCCAGAGGGACATGTTCTTGAGCTCGCAGCGGGAATAGACCCGGGTGCTGCTGTCGGGAAGGATGTAGTCGCCGCTGCAACAGCTCGGGGAAAGCTCGCAGGTGGTCGTCGAGACGTAGCGGGTCCTGGCATCCGAGCAATCGTCGTCATAGGTGATGTAGCGCGTGTTATTGTTGTTGGTCGTCGTGCTCACCGAGGTGGCGTAGGCTGCAGGCTGGCTCTGCTGCCCCGTCGCACCGGCGGAAGCGGGCTGGACAGAGGAGCCCTGTGCCGTGGCCGCCGTCTGGGCGCCCAGCTGGTCTGCCTTCGTGGCCGAGCTCATATGGGTGCAGATGATGATGGTCATGGCGATGATCGCCGCCACGATGATGGTTGCCACGGCGACAACCGTCTTGTTGCCGTTTGCCGCAGCCACGGGTGCACCGTTGCCCTGAGCCATCCACTGGACCTGGGGGGCCGCCTGTGCATGGTACGCGCCGCACCGCATGCAATACCCCGTGTTCCTATCGATCTCGCCCCCACACCTACTGCAACGCATGGCCTCTCCTTCCGCCTGGCATGTTTCCCACATGCTCGTTTTCCCGTTATCTGCAGTATGTGGGCAGACGGGAAGGATTGGTTGCGCAACTAATCCGCATCTCGTCCCGGGGATGGATGGCGCACCCTTCCCCGGGAGCGGCATGCCATCCGGGAACACCACGGACCCCGGCACCTGATGGATGATGCCGGGGTCCGCCTGTCAGGTGCTCACGGCTCCTGTGGCCGGGAGCGGCTTTCGGTCATCTGCACCTACTCCGCAAGCAGCTTGTCGATGGAGACGAGCTTGGTGCAGAGGATGAAGACCTCCGCGGCCTCTGTGAGCTCCTCGGGGGTGGGCAGCGTCGGGGCGATGCGGATGTTGCTGTCGTCGGGATCGTTCTTGTACGGATACGTTGCACCAGCACCCGTCATCTTGACGCCCGCCTCGGCGCACTTCGCGACGATGGCCTTCGCACACCCTGGAAGGGCGTTGAAACTGATGAAGTAGCCACCCTTGGGATTGGTCCACTCGCCGATGCCCGTACCGCCGAGCTCTTTCTCGAG
>OMSY01000188.1 GCA_900313875.1 uncultured Actinomycetes bacterium | reverse complement strand
GTGCTCGGCATTGCCCACCTCACCGACGGTGGCACGGCAGGTGAGGAGCACGCGGCGCATCTCGGAGGAGGGCATGCGCAGGATCGCATAGGCGCCTTCCTTGCCCATGAGCTGGATGCTCGTGCCGGCACTGCGGGCGACGGCTGCGCCCTTGCCGGGCTGCAGCTCCACCGCATGGACGAGCGTACCGACGGGGATGTCGGCCAGGTTGAGTGCGTTGCCGGGCTTGATATCGGCCTCGGGGCCGGACATGACCACATCGCCGACCTTGAGTCCCACGGGATGCAGGATGTAGGCCTTGGCGCCGTCTGCGTAGTGGAGCAGGGCGATGCGTGCGCTGCGGTTGGGGTCGTACTCGATCGTCGCGACCTTGGCGGGGACACCGTCCTTCTGGCGCTTGAAATCGATGACGCGGTACTTGCGCTTGTTGCCGCCACCCTGGTGACGGGTGGTGATGCGTCCGTTGTTGTTGCGACCGGCCTTCTTGGGCAGCGGCCTCAGCAGGGACTTCTCGGGAGTGCTCGTCGTGATCTCCGCGAAGTCGGAGACCGTCTGGAAACGACGACCCGGGGAAGTCGGCTTGTATTGCTTGATTCCCATGTTCTTCCTTCTCTCCTCGTCCGATTGCCGGCCCTCCGCCTGGGATGCGAGCCACCTGGCTCTAGCGGCTCCGACTCCGGACCTTTGTTCCTACCACGGCATCGGGCGTATCCAACTTTGGGACCTTCCCGTGCCGCATCTTACGGCTCCCCCGCCACCGGGGGAGCCGATGATACCTAGACGTTGAACAACTCGATCGAATCGCCCTCTGCGAGGGTGACGACGGCCTTCTTCCAAGAGCGGGTGAAACCGGCCTTGCGGCGGACCCTCTTCATCTTGGGCTTCACGTTGATCGTGTTGACCTTGAGCACCTTGACATCGAAGATCTCCTCGACAGCCTTCGCGATCTCGATCTTGCGGGCACCCTTGGCAACCTCGAAGGTATAGCGGTTGAGCTCGATCATGTCGTAGCTGCGCTCGGACACGATCGGACGGATGATGATGCTACGTGCGTCTGCCATTATGCGAGCACCTCCTCGATGTACTTGAGTGATGCGCTCGTGAGGACCAACGCCTTGTTGTCGACAAGGTCGTAGGTGTTGGCCTCGGTGCAACCGATGACGCGGGCCTTCTTGATGTTGCGGAACGACAGGAAGGTGTTCACATCGTTGTCAGCGACGACGATGGTGACACGACCGTCGATACCGAGGGCCTCGAGGGCCGCCACCGCATCCTTGGTGCAGGGCTTCTCGAAACCGAAATCATCGACCACATGCAGGGTGCCCTCGGCGAGCTTGGCCGAGAGGGCGCTGCGCATGGCGAGCTTGACGACCTTGGAGTTGACCTTGAACGCATAGCTGCGCGGGGCCGGTGCGAAGACGACACCGCCACCCTTGAACTGCGGGGCACGGATGGTACCACGGCGAGCATGACCGCTGCCCTTCTGACGCAGCGGCTTCCTGCCGCCACCGCTGACCATACCGCGGGTCCTCGCCTGCTGGGTGCCCTGACGGGCTGCCGCACGCTGGCTGCGGACGACCTCGTGGACCACACCGATGTTGGGCTCGATACCGAACACGGCATCGGAGACGTCGGTGGTGCCGACGGTCTTGCCCTGGATATCCTTGACCTCTACCTGAGACATTCAGCTTACCCCCTTACCGTTCGCTCAATGCTTGACGGACGGTGACGAGAGCGCCCTTGCCGCCAGGGACAGCGCCCTTGACGAGAAGGAGGTTCTGCTCGGTGTCGACCGAGATGACCTCGAGGTTGCGAACAGTCACACGCTCGTTGCCCATATGACCGGGCAGGCGCAGACCCTTGAGAACACGGGACGGGGTCGCGCACATACCGACGGAACCCGGGATGCGATGGAAATGCGAACCATGACCACCGGGACCGCCCCCGAAGTTGTAACGCTTCATGACGCCGGCGAAGCCCTTGCCCTTGGAGATGCCCGTCACGTCGACGCGCTTGACCTCGTTGAATGCCTCGACGGTGACCTGGTCGCCCAGATTGTACTGCGAGGGGTCGTCGACGCGGACCTCGCGCAGATACTTCATGGGAGCGACGCCAGCCTTGGCGAAGTGCCCTGCCATCGGCTTGTTGACATGCTTGTCGGAGATGTCACCGAAGCCGATCTGGATCGCCGCGTAGCCGTCCGTCTCCTCGCTCTTGATCTGTGCGATCGTGCAAGGTCCGGCCTGGATGACGGTGACGGGGAGGAGGTTGTCGTCCTCGCTCCATACCTGGGTCATCCCAAGCTTGCGGCCAAGAATAGTACTGACCATATTCCTACCTTACCCTCGGTGGTCATGGGACCATCCCGCGACCCCTGTCGCGGACCCCCAGCGGACCACGCCTCTCATGACGGCTGTCGTGCTGTATCGACATCCCCGACCGCCGTCTCCTTGACCGGGGATGCCTGCCATAAAGGCCAGGCCGTGCGCAAAGCACAGCCTGCCCAGTATGCACCACTTAGAGCTTTATCTCAATATCCACGCCCGCCGGAAGGTCGAGACGCATCAGGGAATCGACCGTGTTGGGGGTCGGCTCGAGGATATCGATGAGGCGCTTGTGGGTGCGCATCTCGAACTGCTCGCGGCTGTCCTTGTTGACATGCGGGCCACGGACGACGCAATACAGGTTGCGCTCGGTGGGCAGCGGGATGGGACCGGACACCTTGGCACCGGTCTTGTTGGCGGTCTCCACGATGAGCTTCGTGGACTGGTCCACGATCTCGTGATCGTAGCCCTTCAAGCGGATCCTGATCTTCTGGCTAGACATCTGTGCGCTTCCTCCTGCTTATCTTCCAGGCCCCCGCCATCTTGCCGGATGGCACGGACCTTCTTGACCTTCAACTCGAGGTCCCGTGTTCTTTCAGGACCTGCTCGCTATCTCGTCGACAACGCTCTGCGGTGCCGGCTCGTAAGAACTGAACTGCATCGTATGGACGGCACGCCCCTGCGTGATGGAACGCAGGTCCGTCGCATACCCGAACATCTGGGAAAGGGGCACGAGCGCCTTGACCACCTTGTTGCGGCCCTGCTCGTCGATACCCTGGATCTTGCCGCGGCGCGACGAGAGATTGCCCATCACGTCACCCAGGTAATCCTCCGGGGTCGTGACCTCGACCTCCATGACAGGCTCGAGCAACACCGGGTCGGACTTGCTCAGCGCCGCCTTGATGGCCATGGAACCGGCGATCTTGAACGCCGCCTCCGAGGAGTCGACCTCGTGGTACGAACCATCGACGAGCTCGACCTTCACGTCGACGACCGGGTAGCCGGCGATGGTACCCGTATGCAGCGCCTCCTCGATGCCCTTGCTGACCGCCGGGATGAACTCCTTGGGAATGGCGCCGCCGACGATCTTGTCCTCGAACACGAAACCCGCCCCCGGCTCCTGCTTGATCAG
>OMSY01000152.1 GCA_900313875.1 uncultured Actinomycetes bacterium | reverse complement strand
GCTCTCATGCCACGAGAGGTTCAACGGGCCGATGTTACCCGGCAATCCCGAGTAGACCGCGACATAGCCATTATCGTTGCCAAGGTACGCGCAGTTGCGCGCATATGCGTACAGTGCGATGCCAGCCACGATAAGCAATGTCACAATCGCGACGATGAACGCGATGATGGCACGGTGGCCCTTGCGCTGGTTCTTGACCTCCTGCTGGGGGACCTCCTCGTCGGTCACGTCGATGACGATGGCGGTGACGTTATCATGGCCGCCGTTATCGTTGGCGGCAGCTATGAGTGCATCTGCGCAATCCTGCGGGTCCTCGTATTCGGCGAGAATCTGCGAGAGCTGGTCAGAATAGACCATCCCCGAAAGACCGTCCGAGCAGAGCAGCAGGCGGTCTCCTTCAGCGAGGTCGAGCTCGTAAAGGTCGGGCGTCATGTCGAGGTCGCTGCCGAGCGCGCGGGTGATTACCGAGCGCTGCGGGTGCCACAGCGCTTCCTCCGGAGTAATCTGCCCGCTCTCGACAAGGTCTGCGACCAGGGAATGATCGCGGGTCAGCTGGGTGAGCTGCCCTTCATGGAACAGATAGGCGCGCGAGTCGCCCACTTGGGCTATCACGAGTTTTGTCTTGATGAGGATGACGGCGGTCATCGTGGTGCCCATACCCGGCTTGCCGACACCGTTTTCGGCGTTGCGTATGACGGCACGGTTCGCAGCCATCACCGCACGACCGAGAGCGCGGGCGTCAGCTCGATTGGGAGCCTGCGCGGCAAGCGTCTCGATGGCTATCTCGCTTGCGACCTCGCCGGCTTCATGACCACCCATGCCATCGGCGACCGCGAAGAGCGGGTCGAGGGCGATGAGCGAGTCCTCGTTATGAGGGCGGAGCTTGCCGACGTCGGTCCGGGAGCCGTAATGAAGGGTTGACTGCTTCATGCGTGACTCACCTTGATATCCACGTTGCCGATGGAGACGACGTCACCGTCGCGCAGCCCGATAGCTTCAGCGATGGGTTTGCCATTGAGAACGGTGCCGTTGAGGCTTCCGAGGTCTTCGAGAACGAGATCCTTGCCGACAGGACTGAAACGCGCGTGCCTGCCAGACACATAGGCGGTGCCGATCACGATGTCAGCGCCAGGGCTTCGCCCGATGACGATGGGGCCCGTCACGTTGATCTTGAGCCCGCGCAGCTCCTTGGGCCCATGGGCGACCGCGATGCTCCAAGTCTCGCTCTTCTTGCGCTGGCCCTTCACAAGCCCGATGCCTGTCTTCATTGCAGCGAAGAGGAACAGGTAGAGCAGGACTATCAGGAGGATGCGCCCTATGAGGAGGACTATGTCAATCACTGCGTGTCCGTTCTTCGTCCGAATAATGCCATGTTTGAACTCGTACGCTTACCTACCGGCATCCGGGGTTGCTCCCGGATCCGGCTCGTGCTTTCTAGCCGATCCTGAACTCCAATGTCGTCATGCCAAGCGTGACGTTGTCGCCGTCGTAAAGGTCGGATTCCATGACATCCTGACCGTTGACCTGAGTTCCGTTGGTGCTGCCAAGGTCGCGGATGAACCATGTGCCGTTATCGTTGATGATCTCCGCATGGCTGCGAGAGATGTTTGCATCGCGAATGCAGATGTTGTTGCCGCGTTCACGGCCGACGGAAACGCGGAAGCCGGATAGCGGGTACGTCTCCCCGGTCCTCACGTTGATGAGGACGGGCTGACCCTGAGGCGCATATCCTGCCGGCGGCTGGCCGAAGTCCATGCTGTCGGAAGGCGCGCCCTCGTAGTAGGCATCGCCACCGGCCGGCTGATCCATGGGATACGGGTTTGCCGGAGCTGGCTCGATCGTGGGGATGTTGAAGTCGGCAACCGACTCCTGATGCGGAGCGTCGGCGTAGGGATCCTGTTCGGACTTGTACTGCGGACGTTCGTCATAGCGGTCGCGGTACTGGCGCCTCGACCCTTCGCGGGCGACGTTGCGAACGTCGTGCACGACGTCCGCGCCACGGTGTGCATAGCTGGCGGGGGAGGAGGCAAGACCGTAGCGCTGCATCTCCTCGGAGCGGAGCTGTTCGACGATAGGCGCCGACACGTTCTCGGCGATGACGTCGAACTTGCCCCGACGCAGCGACTGGTCTGCGATGAAGCGCACGAGCGGCTCACCGTCCATGACCATGCCGTCCTGCTCGGCCTTGCTCCGCAGGTAGGTCTCCATCTCTCCCGCGAGGGTGGGGTAGAAGCCCGCGAGCTTGTGGTCGTCGTCTGCGCTCAAGATGACACTGTAGAGAGTCGGAGCATACTGGACACCCGCGTTGACGAGCTTCTCGCGGTACATCGCCTTTTCGGCGCGCTTGGTGATCTGCACGGGATTGAGCGACGACTTGAAGACCGAGCCTGCGGCCCCGTCCATGATTCGCTCCATGCGGCTTTCAAAACTATCGAGTCGTCCCAACTCAGACCTCCTCAGGTGACTCTTCTGGGTGCCACGGGGCACCCAGTGCGGTGATGACGCAAATAATCACGAAGGCTATCCCAACCTGGACGAGGGGGAGCACCTCCGACGTACTCCAAAGTTGCCCGCTGGCCAAGTACGATGATGCCACGATGCTCAGTGCCATGATGGCGCAGCCAGCCAGCGAACCTATTATTGATACCATTTTAGTCTGGCGCCTGCAAAGCGCCGCCATCAAAAGGGCAGAAAGAATCCATCCGGCCATGATTACCCATGTTCCGGGCGTTTTCAGAAGGATGCCCGTGTTCGCACCGAGCACTTCGGGGGTAAGCGAGCCGCTTGCAGCCGGTACGAATGCGCTTGCGAGCGCAACGGGAGACTCGCCGGCATCTGTTCCAAACAACGCCGAGACACCCTCTGTCCCCACCATGCTGCCGGGAAGTATCGTGTTTCCGCCGGTGAAGATCACGCCGATAAGCACGAGCAGTGAGCCGAGGGCAACGCTCGTCACGGCATGTAGCGGACGGAGACGGAATCCTGCGAGAAGGGGAACCGTCGGACCGAGAAGCAGGGGGTTGGCAAGCGGCATGAGGAACGCGAACGCGCAGCCCGGGCGGCAAACCCTGCCGACCAGCGCCCACCAAACGCCTCCGAGTACCACGACCGCTATGCCGGGAAGCACGTGCCCCATCATGAACAGGCCGACGGCGAGCGCAATGATGGTAAGCGCGGTGCCTAACGCCGGGATGATGAGCGAGCCTACCCCTACTGCTGCCAT
>OMSY01000209.1 GCA_900313875.1 uncultured Actinomycetes bacterium | reverse complement strand
GAACGCCGAGAGGAGCGTTGGCAATGTGTGGAATCGTCGGTTATGCAGGGAGCCGTGCGGCGCAGGGAATCCTGCTCAAGGGCCTGCATAGTCTGGAATACCGTGGGTATGATTCGGCGGGTATCGCCGTGTTGGATGGCCATGATGGCATGGACGTGGTCTGTCGTACCGGCAAGGTCGACGCGCTCGATGCAGCGTTGACCGGGCGGGGGCTTGCGGGCACCTGCGGCATCGGCCATACGCGCTGGGCGACGCATGGGCGTCCCAGTGAGGAGAACGCCCACCCCCATCGCGATTGCTCCGGCAGGATCGCCGTGGTCCACAACGGCATCATCGAGAACTTCGCCGAGCTCAAGGACCGGCTTGTCGGGGAGGGGCACGTGTTCGTGTCGGAGACCGACACCGAGGTCGTGGCGCATCTCCTCGAGCGGTTCTACGAAGGTGACCTGCTCGCGGCCATGCGCAGGTGCGTCTCGTTCCTCCAAGGCGCCTTCGGTCTTGCCGCGGTCTGCGTGGACGAGCCCGACCGCATCGTCGTCACCCGTCGTGACTCACCGATCGTCATCGGGGCCGGTGGCGACTGCGCGCTCGTGGCGAGCGACATCCCTGCCCTGATCGATGTCACGCGCGATGTCATCTACCTTGACGACGACCAGTTCGCGGTGTTGCATACCTCCGGCGACATCGAGTGCTATGCACGCGACGGAAGGCAGATCGAGCCCAAGGTCTCCCATATCGACTGGGACGTCGATGTGGCGGAGCGTGCCGGGTTCGAGGACTTCATGGACAAGGAGATCCATGAGCAGCCCCGCGTCGTGCACGATACCCTCATGGGACGCCTGAAGGACGGTCGCATGACGCTCGACGAGCTGGCGCTCACATCCGAGCAGATAGCCGCCATCGAGCGCATCTTCATCGTCGCCTGCGGTTCGAGCTATCATGCGGGCCTCATCGGCAAGAACCTCATCGAGCGCTGGGCGCGCATCCCCGTCGACATCATGGTGGCGAGCGAGTTCCGTTATTCCGACCCCATCGTCGACGGGAGCACCCTCGTCATCTCGATCACGCAGTCCGGTGAGACCGCAGACACGCTTGCCGCCATGCGGCTTGCGCATTCCCACGGGAGCAAGGTGTTCACCATCACCAACCGTGTCGGTTCACGTGCGTCCCGCGAGAGCGACGGGGTCATCTACACCAAGGCCGGTCTCGA
This sequence comes from uncultured Actinomycetes bacterium, assembly GCA_900313875.1. Taxonomy (GTDB): domain Bacteria; phylum Actinomycetota; class Coriobacteriia; order Coriobacteriales; family RUG844; genus RUG844. The sequence goes on along the minus strand of OMSY01000209.1, from coordinate 11,426 downwards.
GATCAGCGTCGCGGCGACCAAGTCGTTCATCGCCCAGGTGGTCGCACTCACCTGCCTCGCGCTCTTCCTCGGACAGGAGCGCGGGAAGCTGGACGGGGCGACCGTCGCCCGGCTCTATGCCGAGCTCAACCGTACCCCCGGGCAGATCGAGCATATCCTGCTCGACACATCCGCCATCGAGCGGGCTGCCGAAGCCTGCACGCAGGCGCATTCGGCCCTGTTCGTCGGTCGGGGTATCGGGTCGACCGTCTGTTACGAGGGTGCGCTCAAGCTCAAGGAGATCAGCTATCTCCATGCGGAGGCCTATGCCGCAGGCGAGATCAAGCATGGTCCCATCGCTCTCATCGACCGCAACGTTCCCGTGGTGGCGCTTGCCTGCAGGAGTGCGACCTATCCACAGGTCGTGTCCAACATCCAGGAACTGCGTGCCCGCACCCCCTCATGCGTCATCGTCGTCGCCACCGAGGGGGATGAGGAGATCCGCAAGAGCGCAGACCATGTCCTGTACGTCCCGGAGATAGACGAGTGCTTCCAAGGCATCACCGCCACCGTGGTCTTCCAGCTGTTCGCACGCTTCATCGCACGGGCACGGGGTTGCGATGTCGACCAGCCCCGCAACCTCGCGAAATCCGTGACGGTCGAGTAGCCATGGAGACCGTGGGGCTCGGGGTCGATATCATCGAGATCGCGCGCATGAGGCGCGTCCTCGAACGCACGCCCCGTTTCCGCATGCGCGTGTTCACGGAGACCGAGCGGGCCTATTGCGATGCCAAGGCGCGGCCCGAGGTCCACTACGCGTTGCGCTTCGCCGCCAAGGAGGCGGTTGCCAAGGCGCTTGGGACGGGTTTCAGCGACGGGGTCAGCTTCTCCGGCATCGAGATAGTGAATAACCGTTACGGTAAACCCGAGGTGCTCCTCACCGGCGGTGCGCAGAGGGTGGCCGAGGAGAAGGGGATCGTGGAGATGCAGGTCTCCCTGTCGTTCACCCATGACGTGGGCGTGGCCAACGCCATAGCCATCACCGAGGCGGCCCGCCCACGTGCCGAGCGCGGGGATGACCAGCGTGCCCGTCTCGACGCCGCCTTCAAGGAGGCCCGCAAGATGATCAGGGAGGACGGGGCTCTCCATCCCGGCTTCGTGGATGCGGGTTCCCCATCGGAAGAGGATGACGATGTCGGCTCCTCGCCTTCATCTCCGGTCAGCCTCCCCGTGCACGGGGAGGAGAGGCAGGAAGGCCTTCCGTTCGAGGGCTCGGCCTCATGAGCGGGCAAGCTGGACCAGGTGGGTTCGATATCGGATGCGGCGTAGGCGAATGGAGCCGCGATGAGTACCGTGCCCTGATTCCCCATCCGGATGAGGAATCGAACAAGTACTCGCGTGGTTCGGTGCTCGTGATGGGTGGTTCCGAGGCGTATCCAGGTTCCGTGATGCTCGCGGCGCGTGGCGCGCAGCGGGCGGGCGCGGGGTATGCCCGCATCGCCGCACCGCGTTCCATCGTCCCCATCCTGCAGGGCCATGACCTCACGGTTCCCGTCACCGCCTGCTCGCAGGAGTCGGGCGCCCTTGTCGTGGATGCGGCTGACGAGGTTCTCTCGATGAAGCCGTCATCCGCCTACCTGCTCGGGCCGGGTCTCACCGTGAACCCGCAGACCACGGCGTTCTGTGTGAGGATGCTGGCGGAGGTGGGGGCTCCGTTCGTGGTCGATGCGGATGGTCTCAACGTCCTTGCTGCATCCGAGGAGGCGCGTGCTGCCTGTCGTGCGCGCACGGCCATCACCGTGCTCACCCCGCATGAGGGGGAGATGGCGCGACTGCTTGCGGGGCTGGACGGTCCCCATGCGGGTATGCCGCTTCGGACCGACACCGACCGGGTGCATGCTGCGCGGCTGGTGGCAGATGAACTGAGCTGCGTCTGCGTGCTCAAGGGGCACAGGACCTTCATCGTCTCCACCGATTCGGTCGTGCTCTGCACGCACGGTACCCCTGCGTTGGCCACGGCGGGCACCGGTGATGTGCTCGCCGGCATGGTCACCGCGTTCCTGGCCCAGGGGCTTGCTCCTATGCAGGCCAGCTCCTTGGGCGTATATTTACATGCATGTGCGGGACGGCTTGCGTCTGCCGAGCAGGGACCCATCAGCGTCACCGTGGATGATGTGGTCGCCGCGATAGGCCCTGCTGTCCGGCAGCTTGTCCGCGACGGGTCATGAGGAATCGGGAAGGAGTCGGGATGTCAGCTGGAGGGGGGCCCGCGACACGCTGGGCATGGGCGGAGATAGACCTGGATGCCATCAAGGCCAACGTGCGCGAGGTGCGGAAGAAGGTCGGCCGCGACCGTAGGATCTGCGCGGTCGTCAAGGCCGATGCCTATGGCCATGGTGCGCCGAGGGTGGCACGTGCCGCCCTGGCCGCGGGAGCCGATGTGCTCGCCATCGCGACGGTCGATGAGGGCGTCAGGCTCCGTGAGGAGGGTATCGGCTACGAGGTGCCCATCCTCATGCTCTCCGAACCTCCCATCAGTGCCATCCCGGTGATCCTCGACCATCGGATCACCCCTGCGGTGACGACCCTCGACTTCGCTCTCATGCTGGGCGAGGAAGCCGACCGACGGGGGGAGGTCGCCGATTTTCATCTCAAGGTGAACACCGGTATGAACCGCATCGGCATCCTCTACAACGAGGCCGTCGAGTTCCTCGACACCATCTCGTTCCATCGGGGACTGCACCTCGCCGGTACGTTCACGCATTTCGCGACCGCAGATGAGAACGGCGACTGGGACTTCCGTGAGCAGCTTTCAAGATTTACCGATGCAGTCAATGGCATGCGTGAGGCGGGTTTCGACCCCGGTATCGTGCATTGCGCGAACTCCGCTTCGATCATCCGTTACCCCGAGGCATACTTCGACATGGTGCGCATGGGCATCATCCTCTACGGTTTGCATCCCTCGCAGGTCACCTACGGCATGATGAAGCTCACCCCGGCGATGAGCATCCATGCACGGGTCACCCACGTCAAGGAACCCCCTGTGGGCGAGGGCGTGAGCTACGGTCTCACCTACCGCGTGCCCGGCAACACCCAGATCGCGACGCTGCCCATCGGCTATGCGGATGGTCTGCATCGTGCCCTTTCCGGCAAGATGGATGTCCTCTACCATGGCAAGCGCATGCCTCAGGTGGGACGTATCTGCATGGACCAGATGATGTTCGAGGTGGATTCGCGTCAGAGCATGTTCGACCGGGTCCCGCCGGTCCAGATCGGCGATGAGGTCGTCATCATCGGAGCGCAGGGCGATGACCGCATCACGCTCGACATGATGGCGGAGGCCGTCGGTACGATCAACTACGAGCTGGCATGTGCTTTCGGCATGAGGCTTGCCAAGCTGTACGTGGAATGAGGGGGTTCCTATGGGCGTGACGCTCGATGAGGTCCGCGCGCAGATGGGGGATTGCCGCCGTTGCATGCTCTGCGAGGGGCGTACGAACATCGTCTTCGGGGTCGGTGACCCACATGCACGCGTGATGGTCATCGGCGAGGCGCCGGGCAAGAACGAGGACCTGCAGGGCGAGCCGTTCGTGGGGGCTGCGGGCAAGTTCCTGGACGAGCTCCTCACCGAGGCCGGGCTCACCCGCGAGTCGGTCTTCATCGCGAACATCCTCAAGTGCCGCCCACCTGGGAACCGTGACCCGCAGGTCGCGGAGATCGAGCAATGCGTGCCGTTCCTGCGCGACCAGATCCGTGCCATCCATCCCGATGTGCTCGTGACCCTGGGGAACTTCTCCACCAAGTTCGTGCTCAAGACCGAACGGGGGATCACCGGGCTCCATGGCACCGTGCAGCGTGCGGGGAGGTTCGTCGTCGTCCCGATGTACCATCCGGCGGCAGCACTCTACGACCCCTCGAAGCGCGAGGTGCTCAAGAAGGACTTCGCGATGCTCGGCGACCTTCTCGAGAAGATCAGGGAGATGTGGGGCCGCTGAGTCCGGATAGCTGCTCGATGGTCTGCGTCGGCGGTTCGGTTCCGTGTCCCTGCTGCATTCACCGGTGAGTCACGATGGCCATCGGGCTGAGCGGGCGGTGTCCCCTTCAGGCGGTGTCAGTGGAACAGGAACCCCCGCCACCGCTCGAGCTCCCGTTGCGCCTGGTCGTAGCCGTCATCGAAGGCCCTGTCCAGCTTCGCGAAGTTGACCTCGGTGCTGTTCACCTGCATGTTCTCAGGGTAGACGACCAGGGCGCGTCCCTGACGCTCGAGCTCCTCGACCTGGTCGAGCACCGCGTTGTAGCGTGCCCAACGGCTCTCCCAGGCATCATAGAGCCTGGGCATCTTGATGCATCCGAGCTTCATCAACCTTCTCGTCCCGTTGCCCGAAGGTGATTTCCGGTAGGACCTCGGGCGGGTCCGCACGATGAAGAAGCGCTCGTGCCCGTCCTGCAGTGCCTTGGGCAGCAACAGCCCCGCACCTTCGCCGAGACCCCCGTCGTAGTAATAGGTGCCATCGACGTTGGTGGTCGGCATGAAGAAGGGCATCGAGGACGAGGCGCGTACCCGTCGCATGAGGGCGTCGAGCGTCGGCATGTCCTCCTCGGTCCAGTACACCGACTGCCCGCTGTCGCGCTGGAAGCCGATGATGCAGGCATGGGCGGGGTTGCGTCTGAACGTGTCGAAGTCGAAGGGGAGGGACCCATCGGGCAATCCTGCCTGCTGATAGCAGTAGAGGGAATGGAACCAGCCCTCGCCCAGGAGCAGGTGGCCGAGCCCCCCGTAGTTCGGGTCGGTGACGAGATCGACGAACGATGCCTTGGCACGATGGATGTCGCGTGACAGGTAGTTCACGGTGTGACTCGACCCGGCTGAGACCCCGTATACCTGGTCGAAGAAGAGGTCGTTCTCGAGAAGCGTGCAGACCATGCCGGCCGTGTAGGTTGCCCGCATGCCGCCCCCCTCGAAGATGAGGGCGGTGTCGAAGATGTTGCTTGCGAGGGGTCCGGAATCGTGTGGCATGGCCCACCTCCTTGGCTCCCGTGATTCTAGCACCGTTGACGGGGAGGTCGTCGATAGCGGACCGTCAGACGGTTCGGGCGATGTCCGAGGGGTCGGATGGTTGGCATGTCCCCCGTGTTCCCGTTCGGCTACGTGTGATGGTCGGCCTGCGTGGCGGGGGTGTAGAATGACGCAGCGGAACCGGAACGGAGGGGAGGCAGGGATGAGGGTTCGCACGCATACGATCGAGCAGACCATCGCGCTGGGCCGTGCGCTCGGGGAGGTCGTCGATGCGGGTGCGTGCATCGTGCTCTGCGGCGACCTCGGTGCGGGCAAGACGCAGTTCACCAAGGGCGTGGCTGCGGGCTTGGGCAGCGATGATGCGGTGACGAGTCCCACCTTCACGATCGTCGCCGAGTATCTCACCGGCCGTCTTCCCCTGTTCCATTTCGACCTCTACCGTCTCGATGACCCCTCGGACCTCATCGACATCGGATATGATGACCTGCTCGAGGCAGGTGGGGTCTGCGTCATGGAATGGGGTGACCGGTTTCCCGAGATGCTTCCCGAAGAGCACCTCACGGTCTCGTTCACCCTCGTCGATGACAGGGAGCGCATGTTGGAATGCATCCCTTCGGATGCGCGGACGCAGGTCCTCGTCGATGCGCTCCAGGAAGCTGCGCATGCCCTCGGTCTCGAGGTCGACCAGCCGTCCGAGGGGGTGTGACCATGCTCGTGCTCGCGTTCGACACCTCGACACCGATGCTCGCCTGCGCCCTCGCGGAGGTGGGTGCCGACGGGTACCGGATGCTGGGGAGCGGGGACGCACTTGCCCCGAGACGCGCCAACACCGAACTCGTGCAGCGGGTAGATGACCTGCTCGCGCGATGCGGGTGCAAGCCGACCGATATCGGATGCGTCGTATGCGGGCGTGGTCCCGGGTCGTTCACCGGCGTGCGCATCGGCATCGCGACGGCCAAGGGCGTGGCGACGGGGTTGCATGTGCCGTTGCACGGGGTATCGACGCTCGATGCCCTCGCATGGAAGGTGCATCGCGGCGGATACCGTGGCGAGCTCGGGGTGATCGGCGATGCCATGCGGGGTGAGGTCTATCCGGTCTCCTACGTGGTGGGGGAGGAGGGACCGCAGCGCCTCGGCGCAGACATCGTCTCGAAGGCAGGGCCTGTCGCCATGGCCTGGGCAGATGGCGCACGCAGGCCCCTGTTCGTCACGGGCGATGGCCTGCTCAGGTACCGGACCGTCGTCGAGGACACCTTCGGGGCATCGGGCAGGTCCGACCTCCTGCGCTGCGCCGCGGATGACGAGGTCTTCATCGACGGGGAAGGGCTCATCGAGGCGTATTGCGCTGCCCTTCGCGAGAACATGCTCGACAGCGGTGACCCCTCGGCGCTGCTGCCGTTGTACACGCGTCTGTCCGATGCGGAGGAGAACGAGCGCAAGCGCATCGGCGCGGAGGGGTTCCTGCCCAGGAGCGGTGTCGCCGATGCGCTGGCGAAGGAGGGACTCATCCTCCGTCCGCTCTCGCGCAACGACGTCCCCTACGTGGCTGCCATCGAGAAGGAGGTCTTCTGCGATGAGGCGGCTGCCGATGCCTGGAGCATCGGCATGTTCGAGGACGAGTTCGAGCAGGCCGGCCGCATCTGGTGGGTCGCTGCCGAGGACGGGGAGATCGTCGGTTACGCGGGCGGATGGGTCGTCGACGGGCAGATGCAGCTGCTCGACATCGCGGTCGCTCCCGGGCATCAGCATCGGGGCATCGCACAGCGCCTGCTGCTCCGCCTCACCCATGATGCGCTCGACCTCGGCGCCTCGTCCATGACGCTCGAGGTGCGGGAGAACAACCTCGCAGCCCAGCAGCTCTATCTCAAGATGGGGCTTGTCGCCGAAGGTATCCGTCCGCGCTACTATCCCGGGGGCATGAACGCCCTCATCATGAGTGCACCGCTCCCGCTCACCGATCCTGGTCGGTTGGAGGAGGGCGCCTCCGAGGAGGCGGGGGCCGCCATGGTCGCGGGCATGCGGCTCAAGGATGCGCGGGACCGGCACGAGCGTCATGCGGAGCACAAGCCGCTCATCCTCGCCATCGAGTCGTCGTGCGATGAGACCGCCGCTTCCGTGATCGATGGGACGGGACGGCTCTGTTCCGACATCATCGCCAGCCAGGTGGATTTCCATGCCCGTTTCGGGGGCGTCGTTCCCGAGATCGCCTCACGGAAGCATGTCGAGGCCATCGTGGGTGTCGCCGAGGAGGCCCTGCACGTGGCGGGACGCGAGATCGGCGATGAGCTCCTCGACTTCTCCGACCTCTCCGCCATCGCGGTCACCTCCTGCCCCGGTCTCGTGGGGGCGCTCGTGGTCGGGGTGGCCTTTGCCAAGGGGCTTGCCTGGGCGTGCGGCCTGCCGGTCATCGAGGTCAACCATCTCGAGGGCCATCTCTATGCCAACCGGCTCATCCGTCCCGACATCGAGCCGCCGATGGTCGCCCTGCTCGTGAGCGGTGGCCACACGATGCTCGTGCACGTGCGTGGCTGGGGCGATTACGTCACGCTGGGGCAGACGCTCGATGATGCGGCGGGCGAGGCGTTCGACAAGGTCGCGAAGGCGCTTGGGCTCGGGTACCCGGGTGGCCCGATCATCAGCAGGCTCGCCGAGACGGGCGACCCGGATGCCATCGCGTTCCCCCGCGCCATGATGCGCAGCGGTGACCTCATGTTCTCGCTGTCCGGCCTCAAGACCGCCGTCATCACCTACATACAGGAGGCGGAGCGCGAACACCGTGCGATCGACCTGCACGACCTCGCCGCATCGTTCCAGCAGGCGGTCATCGACGTGCAGGTGGCCAAGGCGCTCACCGCGCTGGAGATGACCGGTGCCGGGGAGTTCTGCATCGGCGGGGGCGTCGCGGCCAACCCCGCCCTCCGTCAGGCGTTCGTGGAGGCCTTGGAGAGCGAGGGCATACGTGTCACCCTGCCGCCCCCCGGTGCCTGCACCGACAACGCGGGGATGATCGCGCTCGTCGCGCTCGAGCGCTTCCGTGCGGGGAGGTTCGCGGACATGGGGTTCGACGCCCGTGCGCATGCCGCGCTTGACGAACCCTACTGATGCTCCTGAGGGGTGCCGGCTGTCCCGCGGGGTATCCTGCCTGCGCCGCATCCTGCTCCAATGGGAAATCTAAGTCTTCCATTGATAGAAAACATGTATGACAAAACCGTTACAGAGGTTGAACTGACCCGTATGCGTGCGTATAGTGCTGAGGCGTTGGCACTCTGCCCTCGAGAGTGCCAAACACCTTCAACGATGCATGACAAGCACGGCAGGACATATGAAAGGAAGGCAGATTCGATGAATCTCAAACCGTTGGGCGACCGCGTCATCGTCAAGCAGGATGCAGCCGAGGAGAAGACCGCTTCCGGTCTCATTCTCACCTCCGGTTCCAAGGACAAGCCGCAGCGCGGCACGGTCCTCGCAGTGGGCCCCGGCAAGCTGGACAAGGACGGCAATCCGGTGGCGCTCCCCGTCAAGGAGGGTGACCGCATCCTCTTCAGCAAGTATGGCGGCAACGAGGTCGTGGTCGGCCAGCAGACGTTCCTCATCCTGCGTGCCGATGACATCATGGCGGTCATTCTCTAGTTCACCGGTCCCCACTGAAAGGAAGACAGCAAATGGCAAAGGATATCAAGTTCGAGACCTCCGCCCGCAGCAAGCTCGCCGCCGGCGTGAGCAAGCTTGCAGACGCCGTGAAGGTCACCCTTGGCCCCAACGGCCGTTATGTGGCGCTCCAGCGCTCCTATGGTTCCCCCAACATCACCAATGACGGCGTGACGGTCGCCAAGGAGATCGAGCTCGCGGACGCGATCGAGAACATGGGCGCCCAGCTCGTCAAGGAGGTCGCCGTCAAGACCAACGACGTCGCCGGTGACGGTACCACCACCGCGACCCTGCTCGCCGATGTCATCGTCAACGAGGGTCTCAAGAACATCACCGCCGGTGCCAACCCCCTCGCCCTGCGCCGCGGTATCCAGAAGGCCGTCAAGGCCGTCGTCGCCAAGATCGCCGAGAACTCCACCGAGGTCGTCAACAAGGACCAGATCGCCAACGTCGGCACCATCTCCGCTGGTGACGAGGAGATCGGCTCCAAGATCGCCGAGGCCATGGAGATCGTCGGCAACAACGGTGTCATCACCGTCGAGGAGTCCCAGACCTTCGGTATCGAGATCGAGACCGTCGAGGGCATGCAGTTCGACAAGGGCTACATCTCCCCGTACATGGCCACCGACCGTGAGCGTATGGAGGCCGTCCTCAACGACCCGTACATCCTCATCTTCGACAAGAAGATCAGCTCCATCCAGGACATCATCCCGATGCTCGAGACCATCATGAAGGAGCACAAGCCGCTCCTCATCATCGCCGAGGACGTCGAGGGCGAGGCGCTGGCCACGTTGCTGCTCAACAGCCTCCGCAAGACCCTCAACTGCGTCTGCGTCAAGGCTCCCGGCTTCGGTGACCGCCGCAAGCGCATGCTCGAGGACATCGCCATCGTCACCGGTGGCCAGGCCCTGCTCGAGGAGCTCGGCTTCAAGCTCGAGGATGCCTCCATGGAGCTGCTCGGCCGCGCCAAGACCGTCAGGGTCACCAAGGACAACACCACCATCGTCGGTGGTTTCGGCGACAAGGCCGCCATCGATTCCCGCGTAGCCGAGATCAAGGCCGAGATCGAGGCCTCCACGAGCGACTTCGACATCGAGAAGCTGCAGGAGCGTCTGGCGAAGCTCTCCGGTGGCGTGGCCGTGCTCAAGGCCGGTGCCGCGACCGAGGCAGAGCTCAAGGAGCAGAAGTCCCGCATCGAGGATGCCCTGCAGGCAACCCGCGCTGCGGTCGAGGAGGGCATCGTCGCCGGTGGTGGCGTGGCATTCCTCGATGCCCTGCCCGTACTCGATGACATCGAGTGCAAGGACGAGGACGAGCAGGTCGGCGTCGACATCATCCGTCGTGCGCTCGTCGCTCCCATGCGCGTCATCGCCGCGAACGCCGGTTACGAGGGCAGCGTCGTCGTCGAGCGTGTCAAGAGCATGCCTGATGGCTCGGGTCTCAACTCCGCCACCGGTGAGTATGGTGACATGCTCGAGATGGGCATCATCGACCCGGTCAAGGTTGCCCGCACCGCTCTCGAGAACGCTGCTTCCATCGCAGCCCTCATCCTCATCACCGAGGCCACGGTCTCCGATATCCCCAAGGATGGCATCGATGCGGCCGAGCTGTCCGCAGCTCTCGCCGGTGCCGGCGGAGGCATGGGCGGCATGATGTAGGCCGTTCCCCTTTTCGGGACCATACGCAACACGACTCGGGAACCGCTCGACGGTTCTGGTTGCGAAGACAGGAGGTGCGCCACGATGTGGCGCACCTCCTCTGCTTTCCCGTTATGGAGAGATGGCACGCTGTTCCGTGGAAGCATGCCATCTACCGATCGACCGATGTGCCGGCGACATCAGCCTCGCATCTGCCGGATGCCGGCCGCGATGAGGACGATGCCGAGGGCCAGCGGTGCCCAGAACGATATCGTGTGCCAGGTACCCATCGTCGCGAAGGAACCCAATCCGCCTTTCTGGTATTGCAGGAGCACCTGGAAGAACTGGAAGGCGATGACCAGGATGCCGATGTTGCGCACGAGCATGAGGTAGGACCTCCTCCGTCGGTTGACTCAGAGCAGTATAGCATCCTGGTGGTGTTCTCGAGTCCCGTGGGTGCATCGCGGTCCGGGAATCCAGCGCCTGATAGCGGAAAGGGAGAAGGGAACGGTCAATTGCTGTTGAAAACCTCCCGTTTGCGGTCTCTCCTGTTTCGAAGACGTTAACTTATCGCCATCAAGCCATCATATGGTTGCATGGTTCCGTATAATTCTTCCATCGCCCTGCAGAGGTAGAGCGGGGCACTGTCGATGCGGTTTCGTGTCCGGGGTGCGCATGAGGAGTGCGCAGGCATGATTTCGCAAAGGAGGGATTATGGAGACATTTGCAAACATCGTCGATGCGGTCGACTCATTCGTATGGGGTTGGGCCATGATCGTGCTGCTGCTCGGCACGCATCTGTTTGCGACCTTCCGCACCAAGTTCATCCAGCGCAAGATCGGAACGGCTATCAAGCTGTCCGTCTCCAAAGCGGATGGGGATGCAGAAGGCGACGTTTCGCAGTTCGGCGCGCTGACGACCGCGCTTGCCGCTACCATCGGTACCGGTAACATCGTCGGTGTTGCCACGGGTCTGCTCGCAGGTGGCCCGGGTGCCATCTTCTGGATGTGGATCACCGGTGTGTTCGGTATCGCCACCAAGTACGCCGAGAGCCTCATCTCCGTCAAGTACCGTGTCAAGGACGAGGGCGGTGAGATGCTCGGTGGCGCCATGTACGCGCTCGAGCGTGGTTTCAAGAACAAGGG
>OMSY01000186.1 GCA_900313875.1 uncultured Actinomycetes bacterium | reverse complement strand
TGGGGGTGAAGCATGACGTGCAGACGATGTGCGCCGCATAGAAGAATGCGCAGAGCATGGTCATCAGGTCACCATACCCGATGGAGAGGTCGCCGGTGAGCGAGACGAAACCCACCCCGAGGACGAGCAGGAACGCGGCGACGAGGTTGCTCAACGTGGGCCGGTCATGCGCATAGGCCCAGTTGAGGAACGGCACGATGACGCAGTACCCTGCCGTGAGGAACGCGTTCTTGCCGGGAGTGGTCTGCGTCAGGCCGATGGTCTGCACCCAATAGGCGGCGAAGAGGAACACGCCCATCATGCTCCCACGCCAGACATGTCCCCAGTCGAGATGCGCCAGCATCCGCTTGAGATAGACCAGCGCGAGCAGCACCGCGCCGGTGGTGAACCTGATGCCGAGAAGATAGCAGACGGGGAGGTCGTCGAGAGCGCCCTTCATGACGAAGAAGCTCGCACCCCAGATGATCGCCGCAAGCACGAGCAGCAACCTCCAGATGATGGAGCCGTCCTTCGGCTTGCGCATATCCGGCACAACCTCCCCTTGGATACAGGTCCCTGTGGAGAATACAGGGAACATCGGCGGTACGGGGACCGGCCCCGCACCTTCCATACCACCGCCCGCCCGTCACGTCAGTGGAACGGGGTCACGGCCCCTGTGCCGCTGGACCATCGATGCCGACCCCCGGGCCTCCATGATTGCAACGGAACGAATGCAGCAGTGCGTTTACAGAATATAGCGTATGAATCAGGCAGTCTATGCGCTTCGCACCAGTTTCGCCGCGAAATGACCATCCGCACCGCCACGACGCGGCGTGCTACGGAAGAACCCCTCCGGGGTCAGACAGTCGTTGAAATCATCCGGCAACCTCCCGGCGAGGGAGGCGATCTCGAAACCCTTGCCCGCCTCGCTCTCGAGGAAGCGTGCGATGACGCCCTCGTTCTCCGCATACGTGAAGGTGCAGGTCGAGTAGACGATGAAACCACCGGGGGCGATACGCCCCGATACCGACGAGAGCATCGCGAGGCCGTTGTCGGCGAGCACCTCGACATCCGCGGACTGAACGCGCCAGCGCTGCTCGGGATGCCGTCGCAGCGTGCCGAGACCCGTGCAGGGAGCATCGATGAGACATCCGTCGAACGATGCGGGCAGCCCGTCGATCCCGTCCAGGTCACGGACATCGCCGGTCAAGGCGACCACATCCGGAACCCCATGACGCTGCATTCGCTCGGTGAGGATCTCGCCCTTGAAACCATGGATGTCGAGTGCGTGCAGATGCGCGGTCCCCCCGCTCGCCCGCAGGCAGTTGCCCTGGAGCAGGATGGTCTTGGTACCACGACCGGAACCGACCTCGAGATAGGTGCTCCCCCGCTCGGGAGCAGCGAGCATCGCAACCACCTGTGCCGCAGCGTCACACACGAGCGCGGTGCCATCCTCGAGCAACCTGCACTTGGCGACCGCCTGCCCGTCATGAGCCAGGAAGCATCCCGGAGCTCCCATGGCACGCACCGCGATCCCGTTCGCCTGCAGCTGCTCACGCGCCTCCGCATCGGAGACCTTGAAGGGGTTCGCCGCGATGAAGACGGGAGGGGTCTCATGGGACGAGGCTTCCAGCATGCGCTGTACCTCCAGTCGCCCCCGGTCCTCCATGGCCCGCTCCACGATCCAGGTCGGATACCCATAGGAGCGTGCGAGGGCGGACATGTCGGTCGCCGGGTCACCCCATGGGAAGTCCTTGGCGCTGTCCGATATCTTGCGCAGCACCGCGTTGGCAAGCCCCGCTGCACGGGGGGCGACCGTCTTGACGAGCTCGACGCCCTGGTCGACCGCGGCGTAGGCGGACTTCCTGAGGAAGACGATCTCGTAGACGCTGATACGGAGGCAGTCCCTCACGTCATCCTGGATGCTCCCGGGGCGCCTGAGGTTGTCGTCGATGACCTCGTCGAGCACACCCAGACAGGAGACGACCCCATAGGTGAGGAGCGTCGCGAAGGCGCGCTCCTGCTCGGGAAGACCGGATTGCTCGACCATGGTCTCGACGACCTGCTTCGCATAGGCCTTGCGTTCCCGGATCTGCATGATCGCCTGCAACGCCATGATGCGCGCAGCGCTCGCGCGACGGGGAACCGTCTTGCGCGCGCTCATGACGCCCTCCAGGTGAGGTCGACATCCTTGAGACCGAGGATCCAATCCCTCGACGGCATCGCACGTTTCCCGTCGGGCTTGACCTCGTCGACCACGAGACAGCCCTCGGGGCAGCCGAGCGTGAGCGTCCTGTCCTCGAGCGAGACCTGGCCAGCGGACACCCCCTCCGGCACGGTATGTGCACGGAGCACCGCTACCGAGCTGCCGCAGACAAGGGCTTTCGCCGGATTGGACCGCGTGGCGGCGCGGACGCGCAGAAGGTTCTCGGATGCCGTGCTCTCGGGGGAAAGACGGGTCTCCGACTTCGTCACCTTCCTGGCGTGCGTGACTCCCTCCTCCGGCTGCTTGCGCCAGACGACCGAACCCCTCTCGATGCGCTGCAAGATGCCGGGAAGCTCGCGCGCTGCAAGCCGTGCGAGTGCGGCGGTGAGCTCCTCGGTGTTGCGGTCGAGGATATCGAGCTCGTAGGACGCGCAGATATCGCCCGTGTCGAGTCCCTCGTCCATGCGCATGACCGTGATGCCGGTGACCGTATCCTCGGCGAGGATCGATCGCTGGATGGGAGCTGCACCGCGCCAACGTGGCAGCAGCGAGGCATGGACGTTGATGCAGCCGAACGGCGGGATGTCGAGCACCTCCTTGGGGAGGATGACCCCGTAGGCAGCCGTCACGATGAGGTCGGGCGCAAGTGCGGCGAGCTCATCGATGTCCGCCCCGTCATTGAAACCCTTGAGGGTACGGACGGGAAGGCGCAGCTTCTCCGCTGCCTCCCTGACCGGGGAAGGATAGAGCTTCTTGCCCCGACGCGATGCCGCATCGGGGCGGGTGTAGACGGCGACGAGCTCATGACAGCCCTGCTCGGCTATGGCGTTGAGGCAGGCCACGGCGAAACGCGGCGTGCCCATGAAGACGATGCGCATCACGCATGCACCTCCACATCACCGGGACGGGCACCGTGCTCGAGCGCGTACTGATACTCGCGAAGGGCGGCGATGCGCGCCAGCGGGTCGAGCCGCTCGAACATGGTCATCCCGTTGAGATGGTCGATCTCATGCTGGAGGCAACGGCAGAGCAGGTTGCCCTCCGCCTCGAAGACGACCTCCTCGAAGTTCTCATCGAGGCCCGTGACCTTGACCGCATCCCAACGGGGGATCTCCAGCGTGAGACCCGGGATGCTGAGACAGCCCTCACCGCTCCTGATGATCTCATCACCATGGTCGACGATCTCGGGGTTGATGAGCAGGGTCGGCGTGGGCTCCTCGTTCTCGACATCGCAATCGAAGACGATGAACCGCTTGTGGATACCGACCTGAGGTGCTGCAAGCCCACATCCGCTGTTGCGGTACATGACCTTCGCCATCTGCTTGGCGGTCCTGATGACGGAGGAGTCGCCAGGTTCCACGGGGTCGCATACGCGCCTGAGTTCGGGATCGGGTGCAATGACGATCTTCATGTCGCTACCACCTCCAAGGTTCTGCGTGCAAGGGGACCCGGTCCGGGTCGTTCGGCACCGGGCGAAGGCCCGGTCAGGACAGATCGACAGGTCAAGACCGGGTATATGCGGGATTCTAGCACTCGGGCAACGGATGCTCCCCGTCCGTCACGTATCGGACACGTGAGGTGCAGCTGTGCAGGTATGGGCACCGGTGAGCGTGTGGATGCAACCGGGAAGCGCATGACGCGCGATGACACGGGCACACCCCGGGACATCGTCGGAGACGACGATGCAGGACATTCCAATGGGGAGGATGCAGCGCGACCGATGGGTACTCAGAACAGGAAGCGCGGGTCCACGTCCACGGCGCAGGAGACGTCCGCACGGGTCCGACGGTCCCTCAGGGGCTGCGCGAGGAACGCCGGGATATCCGCCCCGATGGGCGCCTTGATGAGGATGTGCCAGCGCCATACCCCCCTGAGCTGCATGAGCACGCACGGGGTCGGACCCAGCATGACCCACTCCTGTGGCGCCTTCTCGAACGCAGCCGTCAGGATCAGCCCGAGCTCCCGCGCCGACTCCTCCACCGCATGCTGGTCACGACCCCAGAACAGCACGTTGGCAAGCCTCGCATAGGGAGGGTACGAGAGCTCCTCGCGGACAGGCAGGTCCTCCGCAAGGAAGAGACCGCGGTCATGTGCCGCGACCGCACGTATCGAGGGATGCTCGGGCCAGTAGGTCTGGATGATGATACGACCGGGCACCTCCCCCCTGCCGGCGCGGCCAGCTACCTGCTCGAGCAGCTGGTACGTATGCTCCCCCGCACGGAAATCGGGCAGGTTGAGCGTGGTGTCGGCGTTGATGACCCCGACGAGGGTCACCTCCGGGAAATCCAGCCCCTTGGCGATCATCTGCGTCCCGAGCAGGATCCCGCGGTCGGCTGCCGCGAACTCGGCGAGCAGCCGTGCATGTGCGCCTTTGCCCTTCGTCGTGTCGGCATCCATGCGTACGATCGTGACATCCTGCCCGACGAGGGCGGCAAGCTCCTCATGGACACGCTGCGTCCCCGCCCCGAACCGACGCAGATAGGGACTTCCACAACGTGGGCAACGCGGTGGCACGGGATGGATACCGCCGCAATGATGGCAGACGAGACGGGAACCACCGGCATCATGGGCATGGTAGGTAAGGGAGGTCGAGCAGTTGTCGCACATGGGGACGAACCCGCATTCCCGGCAGAGCAGGAACGAGGCGAACCCACGCTGGTTGAGCAGGAGCACCACCTTCTGACCGGCGGCGAGCGTGTCGTCGATCGCATGAGAGAGCTCACGGGAGAACATGGAACGATGCCCCTCCCCGAACTCCCGTCCCATGTCGACGACCGAGACGGGAGGGAGCGCACGACGCGTGGTGCGCTCGGGCATCGGGACCAGGTGCCAGGCACCGTGCCTGCAACGGTACAGGGTCTCGATGCTCGGTGTGGCGCTCCCGAGCACGAGCACTCCCCCACGCTCCCGCATGAGCCACGCCGCCACATCGCGCGCATGGTAACGGGGCATCGAATCCTGCTTGTAGGTGCCCTCATGCTCCTCGTCGATGACGATGAGCTGCAGGTTGCGCACGGGGGCGAAGAGCGCGCTGCGGGCACCGACCACGACCCGGGCGCTACCCGACCGGACGAGGTCCCACTGGTCGAAACGCTCGCCGGTCGACATACGCGAATGCAGCACGGCGACGATCTCACCGAAGCGGGCACGGAACCGGCCGACCGTCTGCGGGGTGAGCGCGATCTCCGGCACCAGGACGATCGCACCGCCCCCCGCCTCGAGGACTTCCCGGATGGCACGGAGATAGACCTCGGTCTTGCCACTGCCGGTGACCCCGTCACATACGACCACCTCACCCGATGCACGCCGTCGGGCAGCGGCGATAGTCGAGAGCGCCCGCTGCTGGCCGGCGGTGAGCTCGACGATGGCCTTGTCAGGGGGCAGGGGGCCGTCCATGCCACGCAACCTGCGACGATGCTCGATGGAGACGATGCCCCGTTTGGCAAGGACCTTGACCGATGCGGCTACCGAGCCGAGCTCGACCGCAAGCTCCGCCATGCGCATCTCGCCCTCGACGAGCGCATCGATGATGGCCCGCTGCTTCTTCGCGCTCTTGGGCGGCACGTAGCCGCGTCCCGCCTCCGTGAGCCTGATCCAACGGTCGTCCACGGGGCCGACGCCCGGATGCACGAGCTCCCAGGAGCCATCGGCGTCGCCGGTCGATGGGGAGGCTGAAGCGCCTTCAGCATGTTTCCCCGACCGAGCTGGCGTCGGGTCCCCCTGCGCCCTCTTGCGCAGCTTCGGGGAACCACCCGGAGGGGCGAAGAGATGCACGGCGGTCGAGAGCGGCGCCACGTACTCGCGGGCGATCCATTCGGCACAGCGCGCGCTGACCGCATCGAAGTACGGTGTCGAGAGCACCTTGCGGACGAACCGGTAGCGCCCGAGGTCGGCGTCGGGAGGGGTCTCACCGAAGGAGATGACGTATCCGACGGCGGGGCGGTGCCCGAAGTCCACCAGGACGCAGCAGCCCACCTCGAGGGACTGCAGGTTCGCGGGAACGAGGTAATCGAACGCGCTCTCGAGCGCACGGGTGGGGATGTCGATGATGACCTGTGCCGTCTTCATGCACGAGATGATAGCACGTAGCCCCGACAAGCGGAGCAGCGTGGAGCGGAAGGGGGACCGAGCCGCGAGGCTCTGGGGCTGGACCGCCGGTGGGAATGACACGGGACCGATATACCAGCCAGCTCTCCGCCATCCTCATCGGCGAACTGGCTGGCAACGACCCATGTCACCCCCACCGGCGGTCCAGACGCGCGGGACGCCGGCGCGGCTGGTGCAGATGGCCGTTCCCGGGGAAGGGTGTGACCTGCGCCGGTCAGCCCCATCCCCTGCTCAAGGCCTCCTCAGAGCTCGCGCTCCCGCTGGATGCGCTCGACCGCGGAGATGAGCTCCTCCGTGCGGTTCGTGTACTCCCAGGTGAACTCGTCGAGCTCCCGTCCGAAATGCCCGTAGTTGGAGGTGAGCCGGTAGATGGGACGACGCAGGTCGAGCTCGCGGATGATCGCACCGGGACGCAGGTCGAAGACCTCCCTGACAGCCTGCTCGATGATGTCCGGCGCTATCTTGTCGGTACCGAACGTCTCGACCATGATGGAGAGCGGCTCCGCCATGCCGATGGCGTAGGCAAGCTGTACCTCGCAACGTGATGCGAGACCCGCGGCGACGACGTTCTTGGCGACCCAACGGGCCGCATAGGCGGCGCTGCGGTCCACCTTCGTGCAGTCCTTGCCCGAGAAGGCTCCCCCACCATGACGGCCCATGCCACCATAGGTGTCGACGATGATCTTGCGCCCGGTGAGACCGGTGTCGCCCATCGGCCCACCGATGACGAACCGACCGGTCGGGTTCACGTAGATGTCCGCATCCCCGTACTCGATGCCGGAGCCGTCCATGACCGGTTCTATGACCTCCTTGATGACGCGCTCGCGGAGGTCATCGGCGGAGATCTCCGGGGAATGCTGCGTGGAGATGAGGATCTTCTCGATGGCGACGGGCCGGTCGTCGATGTAACGGACGGAGACCTGGGTCTTGCCATCGGGACGCAGCTCGGGGACGATGCCCTCCTTGCGTACGAACGTGAGGCGCTCGGCCAGCCGATGGGCCAGGTAGGAGGGCATCGGCATGTACGTCGCGGTCTCGTCGGTCGCATAGCCGAACATCATGCCCTGGTCGCCTGCGCCGATGAGGCTGTCCGGGTCCGCATCCTCTCCCCCGGCCTTGGCCTCCGCCGAGCGATCCACGCCCATCGCGATGTCAGGGGACTGCGCATGGATGTAGTTGGCAACCGCGCAGGTCCGCGCGTCGAACCCCGAAGCGGAGTCGAGGTACCCGATGGAACCGACGACCTCGCGGACGATGGCGTCGACATCGACGTATGCCTGCGTGCGGACCTCGCCCATGACCGTGATGATGCCGGTCGTGGCGAACGTCTCGATGGCGCAACGGACCTCGCGGGGGTCAGCCGGCTGGCCCGAGGGCGAGACATAGCCCTGCTTGGCGAGCTCGGTCTCCTTGGCGATGATGGTGTCGAGGATGGCGTCCGATATCTGGTCGCAGATCTTGTCGGGATGGCCCTCGGTCACCGACTCGGACGTGAACAGGAAGCTTTTGCTCATATAGCCTCTCCCCTGCCTCTCCCGGGGCATCGCCCCGCATACACCGCAGCCTCGATGGCGAAAGCCGCAAAAAAACAACCCCTCGCAGGGGGCATGTCACAATGAGATATTCCCCCATCTCCCCTGCGCCTGGGCGCCTGCCGAGAAGGGGCACCGTGCGGAACATTCTCCGTCGGTTGCCGGGGCGTCATGGAGCTCGGTCTCTCAGCCCGCCGCAGGCCCTCACCCTCAGGCCTGCCTCTTGATGGTGACTAGAGGGTACCGTGTGGACGGCTGACCCGCAAGCAGGTATCGCCCTGACGGTCGCCGAACACGGCATGCGCAGGGGAACAGCTGGTGAACGCGATGTGCGCGACGGCACGGACACGGGTCAGGGAGCAGCGGGATTGGCCTGAAGACACAGGAGATGGGGGTACAGATTCCAGGATGGCGACCCTCCCCGTCCCTCCTATGCCCCCGTGTAGGCGTCATCCCGGCCATGGGAGAAGTCATGACTTGCCAGCCATTCGCGCTCCGCATCCGTCTCGGCCTCGTCGAAACGCTCGATCCTGAATATCACCGGACGTGTGCCGTCGTTGCAGCAAGCGATCATGATGCGTTCGTCGTTCGTCCAACCTTTCATGATCGCACCACCCGCAAGCGCTGTGTAGATATACCGGCTGATGCAATCCCATGCCTCAGCACAGGGGAACTTCGGGTCGCGGTCCTGTCCGAAATGCCAGAAATCATCCTTGCCGTCGGCCCGCTCGAACAGGAACTCGTCGCCCACCCCGAAGCAAGGGCACGCACCGCTCCCCGGGTCTGCCAGGTACTTCTTCTGCAGCTCCGGATAAACCTTCTTGTCGATGACGGTCACCCTGCACTTGTGCTTCATGATTGCTCGCCTCCCAGGTCATCGACCTCGAACGGATAGGGCTCCTCGACAGTCTGCTGGCATGAGGAGCATGCACTACCCTGCAAGGATAACAGAGAGCTTGGACAGGAAAGCCTCACCATGCAGCCATCTCCGCAGCACGGTACTCCCTCGACAAGCTCGACCCTCATCGGCACCCGGACATGATGCTCCAT
>OMSY01000210.1 GCA_900313875.1 uncultured Actinomycetes bacterium | reverse complement strand
TCGTTGATGGACCGCACGTTGTGTGGCTTCACCGCGACGGAATGCACGATGAAATGCGAGATGGGGGAGCCTTCCGTGATGCCGAGCAGATGGTCCACCGTGCCGCTCACGGTATCGTCCCGTGATGAGGCCTTCTGCATCGGGACGAGGTAGAAGTCGCCGACGGAATCCACCGCCTTCTCCGCGATCTTGGGCGGGTAGACATGGCAATGCGCATCGACGATCGGCATGGGTCCTCTCCTGTTGCATGCAGGCCGGTAGGTATAGAGGCTAAAGGGTAATCCAAAGGAGATCGAGGGGAGTCCTCGAATCGGTGACCGGGACGTTCTTCTTGCCAACTGTCCGGATGGGGCGATGCCATGGGATATCCACGCGACTGATCTGAGGTATCTTGAGGAACGGGGGCCGGCTTGGAGCGGCATCGGGTCCGGAACGGGGGTGCGGCTCCTGGTCCGGGCCAGGCCTTGCCGGGATGCGGAACGGGGTCGCCTCCGATCGGGTCCCCATCACCTGCCATCCGCCGCCCATCATGCATCATCGTCCTGGAGGAAAGACGCATGCTCGAACCCTGGAGTGCCTTGCCCGATGATTTCGTCCTCGGGGAGTACCTCGAACGATATGCCGACCATATCGCGGCGGATCCTGCGCGATATGCGGGGCGATGGGCGACTTCATGGCGTCCGCACGGGGGAGCATGGCGTGAGGTGCGCCTCGAGCTGGGTTGCGGGAAGGGCGCGTTCGCCGTCGGCAGTGCCCTGGCGCAGCCCGATGTCCTCTTCGTCGGGATCGACGTCGACCGGGTGTGCATCGCCGTTGCCGCGAGGGTTGCGGCTGAACGCGCTGCCGCGAATGCGGTGTTCGCGGCGTATGACGATGGGCAGCTTGCGCGGCTCTTCGCACCCGGTGAGCTCTCGAGGGTCTATCTCAACTTCCCGACGCCCCACCCGAAGGGGCGTGAGGCGAGCTTGCGCCTCACATATGCCGACCGGCTCGTCACATACCGTGCGCTGCTCGCGGATGACGGTCTGCTCAGCGTGAGGACCGACAACCAGGCGTTCCTCTCCTACAGCCTCGCCCAGCTGGACATGATGGGATGGAAGGTGTGCCGGACGAGTGCCGATGCCCGTGTAGAGTTCCCGACGGTGCCCGAGTCCGGATACGAACGGCGGGCGGTGGGGAAGGGCGCACGGATCCATGCGCTCATCGCAAGCCCGGACGGCATCCCGGTGTCGGCGGACCCGGGAGACCCTCCTCCATCAAGCCTGTATGATTACCTCCCCGATGACCTCGACGGGGATGCGTACATCCCACCCGAGATGGCGCGTGGCATCGCCGCGATACTCCGGAACCGGCGATGAGCGGACGATCCATGTCGGGTCACTGCGGGTAGAGGAACCGTTCAGCGCGGGGCAGCTCGATACCGATGCTCTCGCGGAGGACGTCCTCGACGGTCTCGACCGGGATGACCTCCACATCGTCCTCGAACCCGCTGGGAAGGTCCTTCAGGTCGGGGACGTTGTCCACGGGGACCAGGACGCGCCTGACCCCGACACGTTGTGCTGCGAGGAGCTTCTCCTTGACGCCGCCGATGGACATGACCGCGCCCCGCAGCGTGATCTCGCCGGTCATGGCGAGATGTGGGTCGACGGGGATGCCCGTGGACAGCGAGGCGAGCGCCGTGAAGATCGTGATGCCTGCGGAGGGACCGTCCTTGGGTGTGGCGCCGGAGGGGACGTGGACGTGCACGTCGCGCTCGCTCAGCCCCCCGGTCTCGAGGGGGAGCCGTGACCTGAGGAGGCTCAACGACAGCTGCGCGGATTCCTGCATCACGTCGCCGAGCTGACCGGTGAGGGTGACCTTCCCGCTGCCGGGCATGTCGACCGCCTCGATGAAGAGGATCTCCCCTCCGTTCGGGGTCCAGGCAAGACCCGTGACGACACCAGGCGGGTTGTCTTCGGGAAGAAGGTCGTGGGAGGGGATCTTCCTGCCGAGCAGCTCGTCGAGCTCGTCCGCCGTCACCACGCGCGGCAGGTCGGTCTCGTGCTTGACGATCTCCGCCGCCACGTTCCGTGCGATGGTCATGAGCGCCTTCTTGAGCCCGCGGACGCCGCCCTCCCTCGTGTAGTCGGCGATGATGGTCCGTATCACCTCGTCGCCGATGATGAGCATGGACCTGTCGAGGCCGGCATCCTCGAGCACCTCGGAGACGAGATGCCCGGTGGCGATATGGTATTTCTCGTCCTCGGTGTAGCTCGATATCCGGATGACCTCCATGCGGTCGAGGAGCGGGGCGGCGATCGTGTCGGTCGAGTTCGCCGTGGCGATGAAGAAGACGTCGGAGAGGTCGTAGGGCAGGTCGAGGTAGTGGTCCGTGAAGGTGGAGTTCTGCTCGGGGTCGAGCACCTCGAGCAGGGCGCTTGCCGGGTCACCGGAAAACCCACCGGGCAGGAGCTTGTCCACCTCGTCGAGCACCATGACCGGGTCGGTCGTGCCCACCCGCTTCATGCTGTTCAGGATACGCCCCGGTATCGCGCCGATGTACGTGCGACGATGGCCGCGGATCTCGGATTCATCGCGGATGCCGCCGAGCGAGAGCCGTACGTACTCGCGTCCGAGGGCCCGGGCGATGCTCTTGCCGAGACTCGTCTTGCCGGTTCCCGGGGGGCCGACGAGCAACAGGATGGACCCCTTGCCCTTCCCGCGGAGCTGCATGACCGCGAGATGTTCGATGATGCGTTTCTTGACCTTCGCGAGTCCGTAGTGGTCCTCTTCGAGGATCCGCTCCGCAGCGGCGAGGTCGATGTCCTTGAAGCCGCTGTGCTCCCAGGGAAGCGCGAGGATGAAGTCGAGGTAGTTGCGTGCCACCCCCGTCTCGGGGTTGTGGATGCTTCCGCCCTTGAGCTTCTTGACCTCCAGCAGGGCCGCTTTGCGCACGTCATCGGGAAGGAACGTCTCCTCGATGCGCCTGCGGTAGGTGACCGCGTCATCCTCGCCGCCCTCGCCGTCCTCATCGAGCTCCTCTTGGATCGCCTTGAGCTGCGCACGCAGTACCTGGGTGCGGTACTGCTTGTCGTTCTCTCCCGAGATGCGCTTCCCGAGCTCGATGTTCCACTTGATCATCTCGCGGTTCCTGAGGAGAACGTCTGTGAAATTCAGGATGCGCTCGCGCTGCGAGTCCATCTTGAGGAACGCATGCTTCTCGTCAGGGCTCAGGGGAACGTATCGGCTGAGCCAGACGATCATGGTCTCGATGCTGTCCGCCCTCTCGAGCGCGTCCAGGAACTGATCGGGGTCCCGCAGATGGCTGGTGGTCTCCTTCACGATGGTCTTGAAATGGTCGATGACCTGCTTGTGGGTCACCTCGTCCAGGTCCTGCACGTCGGGCATGACGGTGAACCTGCCGCGGAACTGACCACCATCCGCCGCGACCTGCTCGAGATGGATGCGTTCGCCCGCCACCAGCTCCAGAAGATGCCCGTTCTCCGCCTGCCGATGGCTTCTGACCCTGAACGTGACCGCGGTGCGGTGCAGGTCATCGGGCTCGGTCCCCACCCTACCCTCGATGATGTTCGCCGCTATCAGCGTCGAGGTGTCGTCCTCCAGGTATCCGGCCAGCACGGGGTCGAGCTCGGGCAGCAGGACATGCGTGCTCGTATGCGGGAGGAACAGGGTGTCCTTGAACGCGAGGATGATACCGGTGCCGGTTGCTGTCATATCCATGTCGGTCCCTTCGGGAAGCGGGGCATCTTCGTCCACCGGACCATAGGATGACACAAGAGCCGGTTCCCGGGCACCGGGAGTGCGGCATGCAGGACGGGAACGAGGTGCGGTGAAGGTGCGACGGTGCTTTTCATGCGGATGCCGATGCGCTCCGCACGCCATCGGGCAAGGTCAGTCGCTGATGTCGCTGTCGAGTGTGACGCAGAAAGCGTAGTCCGGCCAACGACGCTCCATCTCGCTGCGGACCCGCTCCACGACCGCATGCCGGTCGGGTGCGTCGAAGCTGACGACGAGGTCGAACGAACAGGACTTCTCGGCCTCGTCGAGGTAGAACCCGTGCAGCTCCAGGATGTGCTCGTCGGATTCGGCGAACCCGGCTGCATGGCGATGCATCTCGGAAGCCAGGTCATCACCGGTGTTGGTCGAGTAGATTCCCACGGTGTGCAGCAACACGCCATGCTCCTCGGAAACGACAGCCTGGATCTGACGGGTGACCCTGTCGATGTCGCGTGCCGGCATCGACTCGTCGACCTCGATGTGCACGCTACCCCAGAGCCGGTCGGGACCATAGTCCTCGAGGACGAGGTCGTAGGCGCCCTGCACGCCCTCGACCGTGCTCACGGTCCTCTTGACCGCGGTCGAGACCCCGGCATCCACACGCTCGCCGATGATCTTGGAGAGCACCTCGCGCAGCATGTCCACACCGGCCTTGATGATGACGAGCGAGATGATGGCGCCGAGCCATGCCTCGAGTGCGATGCCTGTGAAGATGAAGATGAACGCGGCAACGAGCGTGGCCGCCGAGATGACGGAATCCATCAGGGCATCGGTGCCCGATGCGACGAGTGAGCCCGAGTGCAGCCGTTCGCCTGAACGTTTCGTGAAGTGGCCGAGGACGATCTTCGCGATGACGGCGACCGCGACGATGGCGAGTGTCGCGGTGTCATAGCTCGCGGTCTCGGGATGGATGATGCGCATGACCGACTCCTGCAAGGAGGTGATGCCGGCCCAGAGCACGATGACGGCGATGATGATGGTCGTGAGGTACTCGATGCGGCCGTACCCGTATGGATGCTTCCGGTCGGGCTGCTTCCCGGCGAGCTTGGTACCCACGATGGTGATGACCGACGAGGCGGCATCCGAGATGTTGTTCACGGCGTCGAGTACGATGGCGATCGAGTTGGAGAGGATGCCGACCACCGCCTTGAACGCGGCGAGCAGCACGTTGGCCACGATGCCGATGACGCTTGTGCGCACGATGCCCTTGTCGCGTGATGCGTTTCCGGACAGCGTGTCTCCGGTGGGGGTTTCAGGGTCGTTGGATATCTTGGGCATCTCGGTCATGGGAAATACCTCCCTGCGGATCCGTATGCACTCGACCTGCAGGGAGGTATTGTATCAAGGTGGTCCCGGTTTTACGATCGCCTATCGGCAAACACCTTCGCCATGACGTTCCTCGGGTCCTTGAGCAGCAGGTACAATGCCCATGCCGTCAGTCCGACAACGACCACGACGAGGCCAAGGATGAAATCGTCGAGCATGGCCATGGTATCGGCAATCTCCACGAAGGGTTCTCCTCCAATCAAGCATGCGATGCCATCGACGCACCACATGAGCGCGGCTGCCCAGTATGTCAGCGCAAGCACGCCGATGCGATAGGTGTTGTCCGGCAGCTTGGTGTACCAGACGATGGTCGTGATGACTGCTGCCAGCAAGGTGACGATCAGCGTCATGCTAGGCTCCTTCCGTGGTCGTGTTCTGGGTGTAACGGGCAGAACGCTTCACCACATGGTCGACGACGAGCGTGGCGGCGACCCAGACTGCAGTGACCAGGACGGCCATCGAGACGCCTACCGTTGCCATCTCATGCAGCATGACGGGTATCTCATCAGGGGTCTGCATCGCCGTGAGGAACGGTGGCCAGAGCACCACCTCACCATGCCAGATATGCTCGATTGCCAGAAGCAACACGCCTCCCCAAAGCATGTTCAGGAGCCATCCAAGCTTGCGGTACCAGCAGATCCCATGAGTCGACGCATCGACGAGCTGGTTACCCTCCTCGTCGATGACCCCTTTCGCGATCTCGCTCTTCTTGACGGCGTGACGGACCGCGCCCACGACGATTCCCTCAGCTCCACTTACAAGAAAACATGCCATATCCTGCTCCTCTTCTCTCTGTGGTACAATGCCCGCTTCATATGAACTCTATAATCGTATTACTCGATAGTAGTACGAAATAGGAATTCGTCACAATTCATCGGTGAACGTGCCATGATGCGCGGGTGAGGATGGGAGCCGGGTGAAACCGCATGCATCGCCCGTGGAGATACGCCTCGATGAGACCTGTATACGCTGTTCCCGTCCCGCATGCGTCCCATTCGGCAACGTTACCCTGCACGCTGGTCACCAAGCCGTCGCCTCTTGTTACCATGTTCTGAATCATCACAGAGGAAAGGTGGCACCATGTCTCTCCCCGCATCGGATCGCAGCAAGCAGGCCGACAACCGAACGACCATGGACCTCGGCGCGGTGCTCCCGCGCACAGCGGAGGTGCGTGGGGGGCATCTGTTCATCGGCGGCGTCGACATGGTCGAGCTCGCGCATGAACAGGGCACGGCGCTCTACGTCTTCGACGAGGCGGACCTGCATGCCCGCATGAGGGAGTACCTCACGAGCTTCAAGAGCCGTTATGCC
>OMSY01000183.1 GCA_900313875.1 uncultured Actinomycetes bacterium | reverse complement strand
TTCGGTAGCTTGCGGTTCAGGTCGTGTGCTCTGGTCATGGTGCGTTCGCCTTCCGTGGTCGGTTCCGGACCCATTGTACCGTGTCGGGGACGCTCATGCGCAGGTCGCATCCTGCCCGTATGCTCCCGCGGATTCCAGGGTGACGGGCCGCTTGCCATCCCCGCGATGCCCGCACGTTTCCGCGGAACTGGGGACAAGATGCATTCCAAGTGCTGATTGACGGTGGTTCATCCCTGCGAACGGGGTAGAATGAGTACATGCCCCATGGACCGGGGACCTGGAGACCAAGGAGGACACGTTGGCTAAGCGAGGTTTCGACGATATCTTGTTCGACATCGTGGATGGCATGAATTTCGACCCCAAGCATGATAGGGAGTATCTGGAAGAGACCATGCTGCAGTACCGTGACCACCCACTTGCATTCCGGATCATCGATGCCTGCAGGAGGCTTCGATTGGCGACCGGTCCGGACGAGGCGCAGGAAACGGCCGCGCGGTCGCTCGCGGAGCGTCGCGACGACGTGATGGGCGACCTCACGATGGCATGGGAGCATATCGAGGATGGCGAGCTCGAGGAGGCCTTCAGCATCGCCGAGCCGTTGGTCCTGCATTATGATGACCTCTCCTCCTCGGGGCGTTATCAGGATGACGAGGAGCATATGTTCCTGGACTTCAACAGCATGGCCGAGGAATTCATATACCGGTTGGTGAACAAGGACGAGAGGCGCGAGATCAAGCTGAACGCGGAGCCGTTTGCGGAGGCATACCATGTATATGGCATATGTCTTCTCGAGTCTGACCGTCCGGAGGAGGCCGTCCCCGTGCTGGCGAAGGCGGTGCGATGGAACCCCGCCGACCCCGACCTCTGGTTCACCTGGGCTGATGTGCACGAATCGCTCGGTGATGAGGAGATGTTCGACCACTGCACCGAGGACGCCTATCCCTACATCTGGATGATGGGCGACCTGGCTCGTTATCACTGGAACAAGGCAAGGTTCCACCTCGCATCGGGAGGATACGAGCGCGCGGCTGCGCATGCCACGATAGCCCTTGATTTCGCGCGCACCGAGGAGTCCAAGGAGGAGCTCTCCCAGTTGAAGGGGAGGTGCGAGGGCCATGAGGACATGGACGGGGACCGGGCCATCGAGGTGCTGCAACAGGCCGATGCCCATATCCTGCCCAGTGCCGAGGCGGTCGGTGCCATCTACGAGATCGTGCACATCGCGCTCGAGAACGATGAGAAGGAGGCGGCGCTGCCCCTCGCCATGAACCTCTACTCCCTCACCGGGGATGAGGAGATGAAGAAGGTCATCGACGACATCCTGGACGAGCTCGATGAGGGGTCCGGTGACGATGACGACGAGGATGGAGAGTAAGCTGCTTTCCTGCTGAGAAGCGACCAGCATGGGGTCCCCGCGCAAACGCGCGGTTGGCACGCCCCGGCAGGTGCTTGATAGCGCATCCTTCCCCGGAGCGGTGTGCCATCCGCATCTGCCGGGGTATCAACCCCTCTTCCTGCGCGAGGGCATCGGTGCGAGCCCCGGCATCGGGAGGTAGGCACCGGCGACGGCACAGGACACCATCCAGAGCAGTCCGGTCACGGGGAAGCACAGCAGGAGCAGGCAGGCTGCGAGCAGCGGCTTGCGCATGACGCCTGCCACGTATGCGGCGGTGGTCGTGGTGATGCAGAACATCGGGTCGATGCCGGTGAGCGCCGCGATGGCGAACCCGCAGGTCACCCCCGTGAAGATGTTGGGGAAGATCTCCCCTCCGCGCCATCCCATGCTGAGGCAGAGTGGGGTGGCGAAGGCCTTGAAGCAGGCTGTCAGGACGAGCACGATGGCGGGGATCCCCCTCCATGTCTCGACGATCTCGCGTGACTGCTCTTCCCCGGAGAACAGGACGTAAGGGAGGCAGACGCCGAGGATGCCGAGCACGATGCCGCAGATGAGCCCCTTGGTGACCGGGTGCGCCTCGAGGCGTCTCCCCGCCCGTCCCATCATCAACGTGCTCGCATGGAACACGCAGGCGAGCACGTAGCCGGCCAACACGCAGACGATGACCCAGAGCCCATCCGAGAGTGGCATCTGGATAGCCTCGAAACGCGGCAAACCGCTCATGCCGCCGGCCAACCGGGCCGCGAGCCTCATGCCGGTGAAGGCACCTCCCGCTGCCGCCGTGTAGAGAATCGTCTTCGCGATGCGGCGGAAGGTGAAACGACGGGGGTCTTCAGCACCCGGTGCCTTCGCGGACTCCGACACCTCCGCATCGTCCCGCATGTCCCCCGCATCCGGCATGGAATCGTATGCTGCGACGACGCCGGCGAACGGCGCCCCGAAGACCGCGCTGATCGTGGCGGACACGGTGACGTCGGCTAGCGTCTTGGCCCGCAGTCCCGCGCGTCGCAGGGTGTTCCCGATCCAGGTGACCGCGGCGGCGATGAGCCCGGTCAATCCTGCCTCCGGGCCGATGGCCCCACCGAACACGAGCGGGAGCAGGAACGCGACCACCGATGCCGGCGCGTTGTCCAGATGGCAGCCTCCGGAGCGTCTCACCTCGGCGAGCACCTCCATGAGCGGTCTGGGTGCGGCGTCGAAGCGCGCGTTCCACCAGCCGATGAGCAGGCCCCCGACCGGGCAGATGGCAAGTGGGAGCCACCAGGCGCCGACACGTGCGGGAAGCGTCTTCCAGAGCAGGCTGATGCCGAGGTTCATGAACTTGAGCAGGAGGCTGATGCCGAGTCCCACGACGAAACCGATGCCGAGTGAGAGGGCGGTCATCCCCACGATCAACGCGATGCGTGACGAGCCCTCGAATGGGTCGCCGAGGTCTCCGATGAGGGGTCGCTCGTCACTCATTCCCATCATACCTTCCGTTGTGTGCCCGTCCGCCGTCGATGCTCCCATGATAGCGCACCGGGAGTGCTTCCGAGACCATGCCCGAACCCCGTCATCCGGTGTGTAGGAGGAAGCGGTAAATCACGCCTTTTACCCGCAACGCCATCACCCTCTGCTGCAAGGGGACGTTGCCGGGGACATCGTCGCGGA
>OMSY01000162.1 GCA_900313875.1 uncultured Actinomycetes bacterium | reverse complement strand
CCCTTCGACCTGGTGCTCGTCGACTGGAAGATGCCCGAGATGGACGGTATCGAGACGACGCGACGTCTCCGAGAGATCATCGGTGACGAATCGCCCATCATCATCCTCACGGCGTACAACTGGGACGATGTGGTCGAAGAAGCCTTGAGTGCCGGCGTCGATGCGTTCATCGTCAAGCCGCTCTTCGCTACAAGCGTCATCGACGAGTTCCAGCAGGCGTTCAAGAAGAAGGCATCCGGACGGGCAGCGAACCGTGCAGACCTCACCGGGCGCCGTATCCTGCTCGCCGAGGATGTCGCCATCAACGCAGAGATCATGAAGCAGATACTCAGCATGAGGCAGGTCGAGGTCGACCATGCCGAGAACGGCAAGATCGCCGTGGACATGTTTGCCTCAAGCGAGCCGGGATACTACGACGCCATCCTCATGGACATGCGGATGCCCGAGATGGACGGCCTTATCGCTACGTCGACGATACGCGCAATGGACCGCGACGACGCCAAGAAGATCCCCATCATCGCGCTCACGGCAAACGCGTTCGACGAGGACGTCCAGAAGTCCCTGCAAGCTGGCCTCAACGCGCACCTCAGCAAGCCTGTGGAGCCTGAGAGCGTCTTCGAGACGTTGGAGATCCTTATCGACGACGAATGAGACCCTGCTAGAAGGTCCCGTTCATCTCGTTCACCTTCTCCGCGCCCTGATAGGTGTCTGGGTGCCTGCGCGCTCTCATCGCCCGAAGAAACGAGTGCTAAAATCAAGATTCGATTAGGCTCTCGACAAGATTTGACCTGACGATACACCCAAGGAGGTACGACCGTGCCGCTGATTCTCCCCGCAGGCCTCCCGGCTGAAAAGGTCCTGCACGAGGACAACATCTTCACGATGACGGAGGACCGTGCGACCACGCAGGACATCCGTCCGCTGCAGATTCTTATCGTCAACCTCATGCCGACCAAGATTCAGGCGGAAATCCAGTTCGCGCGCGTTCTTTCCAACACGGCGCTGCAGGTTCAGCTGACCTTCCTGCGCATGGGTTCGCATGTCTCCAAGAACACGGCTGCCGAGCACCTCGCTCAGTTCTATACTCACTTCGAGGACGTGAAGGGCAACTACTACGACGGCATGATTCTCACGGGCGCACCAGTCGAGACCCTGCCCTTCGAGCAGGTCGACTACTGGGACGAGCTCTGTGAGATTCTGGACTGGGCGAACAAGCACGTCTACAGCTCCATCTTCATCTGCTGGGGCGCGCAGGCGGCACTCTACCATTACTACGGCATAGACAAGCATCCGCTTCCCAAGAAGCTCTCCGGTATCTTCGAGACGAAGACTGTCCGCCGCAAGAGCCCCCTCATGCGTGGGTTCGACGACGTGTGGTACTCGCCGCACTCCCGCAACACGACCACCGACCGCGATGACATCCTCGCGCATCCGGAGCTTAGGATTCTCGCCGAGTCCGACGAGGCGGGCGTGCACATCGTCGATACCGAGGGGGGACGCCGCATCTTCATCACCGGCCGCGAGGAATATGGGCGCAACACCCTGCGCAAGGAATACTTCCGTGACCTCGAGAAGGACCCCAACACGGAGAAGCCGCTGCACTACTTCACCGACGACGACCCTGAGAAAGAGGTCGTGTTCAGGTGGCGTGCCCACGGTTCGCTCCTCTTCTCGAACTGGCTCAACTACTACGTCTACCAGCAGACGCCGTACGACATCACGCAGGTTCAGTCGCTTTAGCTGTCCCTGAGGGGATATGCCGTGCTGTCCTTCGACCATGTGACGTTTTCCTATTCCGACCGACCACCGGTCCTGGTCGACGTGTCCCTTACCGTCAGCCCGGGCGAGCACGTCATGCTGCTCGGCTCGAACGGGAGCGGCAAGACGACCATCGCGCGACTTGCAAACGGGATGGTTACCCCTGGAAGCGGAACCGTTTCCTGCGAGGGCATAGACAGCGTCTCCGGGGACCTGAGGGAGCTCCGGTGCCTTGTCGGTGTCGTCGCTCAAGATCCCGAGAGCCAGATCGTCGCGGCGAACCTTGAGGACGAGATTGCCTTCGGACCGGAGAATCTCGGTTTGCCCCGCGAGGAGATCGCCGCTCGAGTTGCCGAGGCCATCGACATCTGCGGGCTTTCGAAGTGCGCAGGCCGTGAGCCCCACATGCTCTCAGGTGGCGAGAAACAGCGCCTCGTCATCGCGGGCATCCTCGCGATGCGACCGCGCTACATCGTGCTCGACGAGCCGGGGAGCATGCTCGATGGCTACGCACGCCGTGATATCAGGAAACTCATACGCAAGCTTCGCGACGAGGGGTGCGGCATCCTGCACATCACCCATGACATCGCCGAATGCGTCGGCGCTGACCGGGTCCTCGTGCTCAGGGACGGCAAGATCGCCTTCGAGGGAACGCTCACGGAGCTGCTCGAGCGCGGAGAACTCCTCGAGTCCTGTGGGCTCGCCCCGACGCCCATGATGCGTCTTGTCACGCGGTTGCGGGAGGACGGCATCGCCATTCCCGACGATACGGTCGCGCCATCCATCGTTGCCCATGCCGTGGCGAACCGGGGCGGTGAGGGCCGATGACGCTCGCTGCCAAGGGGGTCACGTTCCGCTATGCGCTCGGCACGCCCTACGAGACCGCGGCATTGACCGATGTCTCCCTCGAGATTCCCGCGGG
>OMSY01000190.1 GCA_900313875.1 uncultured Actinomycetes bacterium | reverse complement strand
AGGGACCCGGACATCTGCGCGATGTCCGGGTCCTTCTTCATGGGGCGGCAACATGTGCTGCACAAGGAAACCCCGGACCTGCAGGTCCGGGGTTTCCAAGATATCGGTTCAGACCGCTGGTGATGGCCTACCAGGGATACTCGCCATGATAGCTGTAGGGGAGGAACTTGCCGCTGAACTTGATGATGACGCGGTCGCCCTTGGGGTTGGGCTCCTTCTCGACGTCTACCTTGAAGTCGATGGCGCTCATGATGCCGTTGCCGCCGCAGCCGTTGCCATCATCGAACTCCTCCTCGATGACCTTCTTGATGGCGGGACCGTAGGTCTCGATGGCCTCATAGAAACGATAGAGCAGGGGGTCGATGTTGCCCTTATAGGGATGCTCGGTCAGGAATGCGGTCGCATCCTTGGAAACACCGAGGATATCCGCAAGCTTCTCCGCAGTGGCTGCAGGGAGGATCTGCTGACCATCGAGTGTGCTGGCGATGAAGATCTTGGAGACGCCGAGCTGCTCTGCAAGCTCTGCATAGGTCAGGCCCTTCGCCAGACGGGCGGCCTCGAGTGCTGCCAGCTGCTCCTTATAGCGATCCTTGGTGAAGTCGATGTTGTTCAGTGCCATGAACACCCTCCTAACATGGAGATTGCGGGCCCCGATGTGAACACTGCACCGGGGGTGGCGCGCAGTCATGCGCCACGTGTCCATCATAGACGATTCACACGGCTTGTAACAGGGGAAATCACATTTATCTTGGGGTCTGGGGCACTATATTGCGGAGAATCGTCCTCCTAGGACACGGGATGCCCGAAACGTCATGTGCGAGGATACCGGTATGATACGATTCCAGCGATGTATCGGTTCCGGGGCCGTGTAGGAGAAGGTCCTCGAGGGGAGGTCGCCATCGTGGCCGATTTCGAAACCCAGATGAAGGCAACCAAGCGTTTCGGTCTGCCGTTGTTCTTCCAGGCGATATTGGTCGGTATCTTCGTCGGTATCATCATCTCCCTGTTCCGTATCGTCTGCGAGCTGCTGCTCGAGCATATCGGTCCGGTCTATTCCGGTCCCCTCACCATCGCGCGGGTCTTCATCGTCATCGCCGTGATGACTTTCGTCGGGCTTGCCTGCGGCTGGATCACGAAGCTCGACCCCCATGTCGCCTCATCGGGCATCCCGCAGGTCGCCGCCGAATTGTCCGGCAAGCTCGAGATGAACTGGAAGAAGGTGCTTCCCTTCAAGTTCATCACCTGTGTCATGACGCTTGGCAGCGGTCTCACCATGGGGCGCGAGGGGCCATCGGTCCAGCTTGGAGGCGTCATCGGCAAGGGCGTCGGCGATGTCTGCAAGACTCCCAAGTCGGAATCGCGCTACCTGCTCAGTGCCGGAGCTGCGGCCGGTCTCGGCACCGCATTCTCAGCACCGCTTGCAGGCGTGCTCTTCTCGATGGAGACCCTGCATCAGAACTTCTCCAAGCGTGCGCTGGTGTGCTGCCTGGCCGCCGCGCTCACCGGCGACTTCATCGCCGCGCAGATCTTCGGGGTGGCGCCGATCTTCGATTTCGAGAACTTTGCAGCGATACCCCTCAGGTACTACTGGTTCCTGCTCGTGCTCGGTGTGGTCATGGGACTTTCCGGTTCGCTGTTCGATGTCGCGCTCATCTGGGCGAAGGACTGGCATACGCGCATAGACGAGAAGCATCACCTTCCCTGGTGGTTCTGGTCGACCACCCCCTTCGTCATCACCGCCATCGTCTGCCTCATCGACCCGGTGCTCTTCGGAAGCGGGCAGGCCATGGTCGCCTATGCTGCTGACGCCTCGATATGCCCGACGCTCGGCATGCTCATCTTCCTGTACTTCGTGAAGGTGATTCTCCTGGCGATGTGTTTCGGAAGCGGGCTTCCGGGCGGTTGCTTCCAGCCCCTGCTTGGACTCGGCGCGCTGGCGGGGAACATCACCGCCCAGTTCGGCGTGCTGCTCGGCGTCATTCCCGTGGAGATGGTGCTCCCCATCTCGCTCATAGCGATGGCAGGCGAGTTCGCCTCGGCCATCCGGGCCCCGCTTACGGGCGTGCTGCTCATCGCTGAGATCACGCAGCTCTCATCGCTTCTCCTGCCCATCGGGATCGTCGTCCTCGTCTCGCATCTCGTTGCCGAGCTTCTGGGAGTCAAGCCGTTCTATGCTGCCTTGCAGGAGCGTCTTGCACCTGACAAGAACTACTGCGAGATCCAGACCGGGAACGTCCTCGTCGAGTACTGCATCGAGGACAACTCGGTTGCCGATGGCAAGCAGGTGGGGGAGATCGAATGGCCCGCGGACTTCCTCATCGTATCGGTCAGGAGGGGGGACCAGGAGGCCATCACGGTGCCGTCCCTCGTTCTGCGTGCAGGGGATTACCTGATCGGGTATCAGCCCAAGGCTTCTGCTGCCTGGAACGACGAGCTGATGCAAGCCCTCATCCGTGAGCAGCAGCAATTCGGCTAGCAGGCATGGAGCGTCGTCCTGCCGTCGACCGTGCGGTCATGGAAGATGCCGCCTTCCATCTCGCAGGAAGAGAACACCCCCGGCAGGTTGCCGGGGGTGTTCTTCAATACCTTGTCCGGTCATCGCCCATGAGGGTCAGACCGTCATCTCGTGACTACTTCTCGAGCTGGAACACGCTTGCATCTGCCTGGCAGAGCGGGCAGATGAAATCATCGGGCAGGGGACCTTCGTGTACATAACCACAGATCGTGCAAATCCACTTCTCTTCAGCCATCGGAAACCTCCGTTTCGCGGTTGGGAATAGGTTGCCTCCTGACAACCCCGACCATCATAACCGAATTGAGCTGCGACTTTGGTGTAATCTCGGTAACATATCAATGGTCAACACGGTAACCTCACAAGTCAGCTCAAAAGATCGATCGCATTTCGTCATCATGCGTCATGAGCGTGATGACCGCGTTGGTTCGGCGACGAATTAGGCTTGACTAAACCAGCTCCGAGCAGATTAAATGAATGCAAGATCAGCAGGTTGGATCGTCGACCCCCTGTCTTCCAGGAGCCAGGTGAGCTTCTTCCCGTGGGTTTTCTTAAAGGAATCACAAGGAGCTCGGATTCGCCTTGCTTTTTCATGTGGGTGTTCTATAATGGGCTGGTGTTGGGCACTGTTCAAGAAATGTCCTGCATTCGGCGTAGACAGGAGGATAATCAGTTGGGTTGCGTTCGTGCGTATTATCTTTCGGATTATCCCTACAAAGAGCTTTCCTCTCGATGACGTCTACGCCTCTCATCATGTCTGAATCCATGCCTGGTGTTTTCATGACCCACGGAAGCCGTGAGATTGTTCCGAGTTGCTTGCTGCTCAGGTTTTCCGTGCCTGTCTTTGCCCAAAGTTGAGAAAAGGATACGTGCGACATGGCTAATCAAGACTCTGTAATTGAACTCAAGGTTGCGGAAGGCCTGATCGAGGATGCGCGCAAGGGCGTTGTCCGCATGGACAACGAATATCTTGCCAAGATGGGCCTGATGATGGGCGACTGTGTCGCCATCACCGGTGACAAGACCGCAATAGGCAAGGTCTTCACCACCAACAACGACACCTATGGCAAGAAGCTCATCCAGATGGACGGCATCATGCGCCGCAACGCCGGTTGCGCCATCGGTGAGATCGTCAAGGTCGAGGAAGTCGATATCGAGCCTGCGATCAGCATCGTGCTCGCCCCGCTCGAGAACTTCTCCGAGTGGCGCCCCGAGGACTACCATGAGATCCGCCGTGCGCTTGCGGGTATCCCGTTCGTGGCCGGCAACGACCTCTCGCTCACGATGTTCGGCAACCAGGAGCGCGGCTTCAAGGTGACCGGTACGGCTCCGTCAGGTCCCGTGGCCATCACCCAGGAGACCACCATCGAGATCATCCAGCCCGAGCTCGCCGCCTCGGCCTCGCGTGTCACCTATGAGGACATCGGTGGTCTTCGCAACGAAGTCAAGAAGATCCGTGAGATCATCGAGATCCCCCTCAAGTTCCCCGAGGTCTTCCATCAGCTCGGTATCGAGGCTCCCAAGGGCATCCTGCTCTACGGACCTCCGGGCACCGGTAAGACCCTCATCGCCCGTGCGGTTGCCGCGGAGACCAAGGCGCACTTCATCAACGTCAACGGTCCCGAGATCATGCACAAGTACTATGGCGAGTCCGAGGCCAAGCTCCGTCAGATCTTCCTCGAGGCGCGTCGCAACACCCCGAGCGTCATCTTCCT
>OMSY01000071.1 GCA_900313875.1 uncultured Actinomycetes bacterium | reverse complement strand
TCATCGCACCGAACCTGACGGAGGCGACGCTGATGCTCGAGCGTCCTTATGTCGAGTCCGGCTATGACCAGGACTACATCGAGGAGCTCCTTGCCGCGCTGAGCGACCTTGGTCCTGCCCAGGTCGTGCTCACCGGTGTGTCGTTCGAGGAGGGCAAGCTCGGTGCTGCCGCCTTCGACCGCAGGACCGGACGGTATGACTACTGCTTCGCCGAGCAGATCGAGGGATACTACCACGGGACCGGGGACGTGTTCTCGAGCGCCCTGCTTGCCGCGATTCTCAACGACAAGTCCCTCGGTGCGGCCATCGAGGTCGCGGTCGACTTCACGGTCGGCTCCATCCGCCGCACCAAGGAGGCCGGTACCGACGTGAAGTACGGCGTCGATTTCGAGAACGGGCTCGGGGCGTTCATCGAGTCGCTGAGCTAGGCGCCTGTTGCAATCTCCGCACCAGTGGGCGAGCTGCGGAACGGGCTATGGCTCCTGCTCCGTTGTCCCGTTCCTCCCGCCGCCATCTCCGTCCCCGGCTCCGTCCCACTGGACGGCGTTCTCGTCGCATTTCCGCCGCGGGTGGGTTCGTCGAATCGTGGAGCATGCACGCTGCAGGGTATCCGCTGTTCGTGATAGGCTGTCTGCATGGATGAGACAGCCGGGACAATGCGTATAACGTCGGCCGGGGCCGAGCATGCGCCATGCTACCCTCTCTTCCTCGACATCCGTCATCGTCGTGTGGTCGTCGTCGGGGGAGGGAGCGTCGCCGAGCGCAAGGTCATGCAGCTGCTCGCCTACGGCCCCGACCTGCTGGTCGTCTCCCCGGAGGTGACCGATGGGTTGAGGGGGCATGTGGACCGTGGTGACCTTGCATGGCTCCGGCAGCGTTTCGAGCCCTCCGTGCTCGATGGCGCACAGCTCGTGTTCTGCTCGGTCGGTCAGGAGGCGGTCGACGCGCAGGTGAGGGCGGCCTGCGATGACAGGGGTATCCTGCTCAACGTGGCCGATGAGCCGCGGACCTGCGATTTCATCGTTCCCGCCGTCGTGCGACGCGGTGGTTTCCAGGTAGCGGTCTCCACCTCGGGAGCCTCGCCCGGCCTCGCCCGCGAGGTCCGGCGGGAGCTCGAGCGACGTTATCCTCCCATCTGGGAGCGCTATGTGGCACTCCTCGGCGAGGTGCGTGGGGAGGTCAGACGGCGCTATCCCGATGACCCGCATATGCGGCGCATGCTGCTCGGGCAGGTCCTCACGATCGGCTTGCCCGAACGTCTCGAGGCCGGTGAGCAGCTCGATGCAGGCACCATTGCAGACGAGCTCTCCGTGTCGCCTGCAGGACCATCCCGACGGGGAGGCGTCTCCGGGAAGGACCTCCCATGAGCCTGCTCGTCGTCGGTGTCAACCACACGACTGCCAGCGCGGCGCTTCGCGAGCTCGTCGCGTTCGACGAGGCGACGTACGCCGATGCCTACCGCCAGCTCCTCTGCGAACCGGATGTCACCGAGGTGCTCATCGTCTCGACGTGCAACCGCTGCGAGGTCTACCTCGACATCAAGGATGCGAGCGGCGTGAAGGAGCGCGTCTCCAGTGTCCTCTCCTCGGTGCATGGCCTTTCCCCGGGGCAGCGGCGCGAGCTGCACGACGCCCTGTACGTGCGCAACGGGGCGCAGATGGTGTCGCATCTCTTCGCGGTGGTCTCGTCGCTCGATTCCCTGGTGCTGGGTGAGACCCAGATCGTCGCCCAGCTCAAGGACGCATGGCGCATGGCGCAGGGCACGGGGGCGTTGAAGGACCCGTTCGAGCATCTGTTCCAGCAGGCGTTCTGGGTCGGCAAACGCGTCCGCAACGAGACGGGGTTCGGCAGGCGCACGGTCTCGGTGCCGCAGGTGGCGGTCGGTCTCGTCGAACGGGAGCTGGGCGGTCTCGAGGACAGGAACGTCTGCATCGTGGGCGCGGGCAAGATGGCCGGGCTCGTCGTGGACCATCTTGCCGTCCGCGGTGTCAGCGGGGTCCGCATCGCGAACCGGACGCTCGAACCGGCGCGCGAGCTCGCTGCCCGTGCCGGTGGGCGGGCCTGCATGCTGGACACGCTTCCCGAGCTGCTTGCCTGGGCGGATGTGCTCATCACCGCGACGGGTGCGCCCGGGTACCTGGTCACGGATGCGATGCTCGGCGAGGCGTCACGCAGGGCCCCGCTCCTCATCGTCGACCTCGCGTTGCCGCGCGATGTGGACCCGGCCTGTGCGCACCGTGAGGGTGTCCTGCTGTTCGGTATCGACGACCTCGGGGGCGCTGCGGGGGATGACCACGGGGCGCGGCATGTGACCGCGGGCGACACGACACGGCATCCCGGCACCGAGCACGCAACGCAGCGCCGCGATACCGACCGTGGGATGCGGCATGCTGAAGCGCACCATGCCGGGATGCGGCATGCTTGGCGCATCGTCGAGGACGAGACCGAGCGCTTCCTCTCCTGGATGCAGGAGCGCGAGGTCGCTCCCACCATCGCGCAGATCTACCGCAAGATGGAGCGGTTCTGTGACGGTGAGCTCGAGGATGCCCTTCATGAGCTCTCGCTCGTCGAGGGAAGGGAGTTGAACGAGCAGGAGCGCGAGGTCCTGGTCCGACTCGCACGGAGCATCGGGCGCAAAGTCGTCCACGGTCCTGCCGTGCGGCTCAAGAAGCAGGCCACCGTGGCGGATTCCTATCGCTACACCGATGCGGCACGCTATCTTTTCGGACTCGACACGAGTCCGCTTGGACGACGGTGCAGGAGCTGCGAGCGCGCGCAGGAATGCCGGGCGGGCGAGGACGGTCGTTGCCTCGTCGCGATGGAGGAGGAGCGGTGATGGGAGGGCGCATCGTCATCGGCACCCGCGGGAGCATGCTGGCGCTCGTGCAGGCCGGGCAGGTGCGTGACCTGCTGCAGGCGGCGTTGCCCGATCATGAGGTGTCCCTCCGCCTGCTCGCCTCGGAGGGCGACCTGGACCGTAGCCGTCCGCTTTCCCGCTTCGAGGGCAGGGGCGTGTTCGTGAAGTCGCTCGAGCGGGCTTTGCTGGCTGGCGAGGTCGACTGCTGCGTGCATTCGATGAAGGACGTCCCTCCCGTGCTGGCCCCCGGCCTCGTCATCGGCGCGGTTCCCGTCCGTGAGGATGTGCGGGATGCGCTCATCACACGGGGGAGCGTGCCGTTCGCCGAGCTTGGGCGGGGCGCACGTGTCGCCACCGGTTCGCTCAGGCGACGTGTGCAGCTTGCGCGGTTGCGTGACGACCTCGTGTTCGTGGATGTCCGCGGCAACCTGGACACGCGGCTTGCGAAGCTGGACCAAGGCCGGTTCGATGCCCTGGTCGTCGCGGCGGCGGGGATGCATCGTCTGGGGCGTGGGGGGCGTATCGCGGAGTACCTGCCAGTGGATGTGTCCGTGCCTGCTCCCGGGCAAGGGGCCATCGGCGTCGAGGTGAGGGCGGACGACGAGGGGATGCTGCGGGCATGCCAGCTCATCGACGACCCCGCGTTGCATCGTGATGTGGGTATCGAACGGGAGCTCATGTGCGCGCATGATGCCGACTGTTCCCTGCCGTTCGGTGCGTATGCACGGATGGAGCAGGCCGCGGATGCGGTCACCTCTTACCGTATCGACCTCTGGCTCCTGACCGGGGGGCTTCTTCGCAGCGTTCGGGTCTCGGGCAGGGAGGACGAGGCGGGCGAGCTCGCCTGTGAGGCGGCCATGCAGCTCGCTTTCCGTCCGGGGGAGGCAGCTCCCCCCGTCCGCACCTCGGAAGGATGTTGAGCCATGGCCAAGGTGTATCTGGTGGGCACCGGTCCCGGGGACCCGACGCTTCTCACGTTGCGCGGGCGGAACCTGCTCGCACGTGCCGATGTGCTCGTCTTCGACCGACTCGTCCCCCAGGCGCTCCTCGTGGCGGTCCCCGACACCTGCCAATGCATATCGGTGGGCAAGAAGGGTTATGCGGGGCATGTCACCCAGGACGAGATCAACGCCATCCTGGTCGAGCAGGGACGGCGTGCGGATGTGCGGACGGTCGTGCGGTTGAAGGGCGGCGACCCGTTCGTGTTCGGTCGTGGCGGGGAGGAGGCGGCGGTGCTCGCCCGTGCGGGTGTCTCCTTCGAGGTCGTGCCGGCGGTGACGGCGGCGACTGCGGCTGCTGCCTATGCGGGCATCCCGGTCACCGAGCGCGGCATCGCCTCGCAGCTCACGCTCGTCACGGGCAACGAGGACCCGCTCAAGGACGACGCGGCGGTCAGTTGGGAGATGCTTGCGCGTGACCCGGGCACGCTCTGCCTGTACATGAGCGTGCGCAGGCTCCCGCAGATCGCGGAGCGGCTGCTTGCAGGGGGCATGTCGGAACGGATGCCGGTGGCGGTCGTGGAGCGTGCCGCCTGTGGCAGGCAGCGGGTGGTGTGCGGCGTGCTCGGCGGCATCGTGGAGCAGGTGGAACGGGAACGGGTGCAGGCACCCGCGCTCGTCATCATCGGCCGTGTCGTCAAGCGGGCCGGTGAGCTTTCCTGGTTCGAGGACCTGCCCCTGTTCGGGCATACGGTCATGGTGACGCGCGCGAAAGCCCAGGCGCCGGCGTTCGTCTCCGCGCTGACGCGACGGGGGGCCGAGGTCGTGTGCTGTCCGGTGCTCGAGATGCATCAGGTGGCCGATGCGGTATGTGACGAGGCCCTCATGCACCTGGGCTCCTATGATTGGGTGGTGCTCACGAGTGCGCGCGCGGTGGGTTTCTTCTTCGAGCGGCTCTTCTCGCTCGGGATGGATGCCCGGGCCTTGGCATCGGTGCGGGTGGCGACGATCGGGACGGCGACAGCGGCTGCCCTGCGTGCAGGGGGTGTCTCGAGCGATCTCGTGCCGCCTTCATATCACTCGCGCGCGTTGGCGGAGGCCTTGCTCGATACCGGCCTGTCCGCTGGTGCCCGTGTGCTCTGCCCACGGGCACGGATCGCCTCCGATGTGCTTCCCTCGGTCTTGCGTGCGGCTGGTGTGCGCTGTGACGTGGTCACGCTCTACGAGACGGTCGTGCCTGCATGCAACGCCGCCATGGAGACGGGCATCGCAGCGTTGAAGGAGGGGGATGTCGATGCGGTGACGTTCACCTCGCCCTCCTCGGTGCGCAACCTCGTCGAGCTCCTCGATGGGGATACCTCCGCGTTGACGGGGGTCGACCTGTTCTCGATCGGCCCTGTGACGACGCAGGAGCTCCAGTGCAACGGCCTCGTGGCGAGTGCCGAGGCGGAGGTCCATACCGTACCCGGCCTCGTCGAGGCGCTCGAGCGGTATTATGGTGAGGCTGGTCAGGCGCACGTGGTCTGACCAGCGGTCTTCCCGGAGGACCGGTTTTCGGGGCCCTGTGTCGAAGAGCCGCGTCAGGGAACCCCGTCATGATGGATGGGCGTCTTCGGTCGCCCGTGGTGAGGAGTGCCGATGGAACCCAACATGTCCTATCCGAGCTACCGTCCGAGGCGCATGCGAGCCACCGAGCGCATGCGGACGTTCGTGCGTGAGACCTCGCTGCAGGTCACGGACCTCGTCTATCCGCTGTTCGTGGAGGAGGGGTCGGGGCTGAAGGTTCCGGTGGACTCGATGCCGGGAGTCCACCGCTTCTCCCCGGACCGTCTTGTCGAGGAGGTCGACGAACTCAGGGAGCTCGGTATCGACACCGTGCTGCTCTTCGGTGTCCCGGTGCACAAGGACGCCATCGGGAGCAGCGCATGGGATGATGGAGGCGTCGTGCAGCAGGCCGTGCGGGAGATCAAACGCCATGATCCCGGGTTCTGCGTCATCACGGATGTCTGCCTGTGCGAGTACACCGACCATGGGCATTGCGGCAAGCTCCGCGAGGACGGCAGCGTCGACAACGATGCGACGCTCGAGCTCCTTGCCCGTGAGGCCGTGAGCCATGTGCATGCAGGTGCGGACATGGTGGCGCCTTCGGACATGATGGACGGACGCGTGGGCGCGATCCGGAGCGCGTTGGATATGGCGGGGTTCACCGATGTGCCCATCCTCTCCTACGCCGTCAAGTACGCGTCCGCCTACTATGGCCCCTTCCGTGATGCGGCAGGTTCCGCGCCGGGTTTCGGGGACCGTCGTGGGTATCAGATGGATCCCGCGAACAGCGATGAGGCGCTGCGCGAGGCGTATCTCGATATCGGGGAGGGTGCCGATGCGATCATGGTCAAGCCCGCCCTGGCATATCTCGATGTCCTGCAGAGGGTCACGGAAGCCTATCGTTTCCCGACCTTCGCCTACAACGTCTCCGGCGAGTATGCGCTGGTGAAGGCGGCTGCGGAGCGGGGCTGGGTCGACGAGAGGCGTATCGTGCTCGAGAGCCTGTTGTCCATCAAGCGGGCGGGAGCCTGTGCGGTCATCACCTACCATGCCAAGGATGCCGCCCGTTGGCTTGCCGAGGGAGATGCCTGATGTCGGATACGGGAGCTGACGGATAGGAGGGGCCATGAGCAGGGAAGGTTCGAGCAGGGCGTTCGAGCGCGCACGCGCCTGCATGCCGGGTGGTGTGAACTCGCCCGTTCGGTCGGCGGCGCAGGTGGGATGCGAACCGGTGTTCCATGCATCCGCCCAAGGTGCTTACGTGCTCGATGTGGACGGCAACCGCTATGTCGACTTCGTCGGCTCCTGGGGGCCGATGATCCTGGGGCACAGGCCGGATTGCGTGGTCGATGCGGTGCGGGCACAGCTCGAGCGGGGCACCTCCTTCGGGGCACCTTGCGAGGCGGAGACGCGTCTTGCGGAGGAGATCTGCAAGCTCGTTCCCTGCGCGGAGAAGGTCCGCATGGTGTCATCGGGTACCGAGGCGACGATGACTGCGGTCAGACTCGCCCGCGGCATCACCGGGCGCGAGCGCTTCATCAAGTTCGACGGGGGATATCATGGCCATGCCGACACGCTGCTCGCGGGGGCGGGGAGCGGGGTCGCCACCCTCGGGATACCCTCCACCCCGGGGGTCACGCGAGGATGCGCACGGGACACCCTCGTGGTCCCGTACAACGACCTCGCGGCGGTCCGGTCCGCCTTCGAGGCCGAGCCTGCGGGAATCGCCGCCATCATCGTCGAGCCGGTGGCCGCCAACATGGGTGTGGTGCCGCCTCGCGAGGGGTTCCTGCAGGGGCTGC
The DNA here is from genome assembly GCA_900313875.1 of uncultured Actinomycetes bacterium. Taxonomy (GTDB): domain Bacteria; phylum Actinomycetota; class Coriobacteriia; order Coriobacteriales; family RUG844; genus RUG844. Next base: position 13,361 of record OMSY01000071.1, on the reverse strand, counting down.
GCGACCTGTGCGACGAGTTCGGGGCGCTTCTCATCTTCGACGAGGTCATCACCGGCCTGCGTCTCGCGCTTGGGGGCGCACAGGAGTACTACGGGGTCACGTGCGACCTCTGCACGCTCGGCAAGATCGTCGGCGGGGGTTTCCCCGTGGGATGCATCGCCGGCCGTGCGGAGCTCATGGACCAGCTCGCACCCGAGGGCCCGGTCTACCAGGCGGGGACCCTTTCCGGCAATCCGGTTGCCATGGAGGCTGGGCTTGCGACCCTGCGGGAGCTTGAGCGGCGCAGCCCCTATGCACGGCTCGAGGAACTCGGTGCGGGCCTCGAGAAGGGCGTGGAGGATGCCATCCGGGAGACGGGTGCGCCGGTGACGTTCTCCCGTGTCGGGTCGATCTCCACGCTGTTCTTCACCGTCGGCACCGTGCGCGATTTCGCGGGGGCGAGGGCGTGCGATACCGATGCCTTCGCGCGTTGGTACCGCGCGATGCGGGATGCTGGGATGCTCGTCGCCCCGAGCCAGTTCGAGGCCGTCTTCCTCTCCGTCGCGCATACACCTACCCATATCGAGGCGTTCTGCATGGCGACGCGAAGGGCGCTGCAGGATATCTATGGGAGCTGAGACCTGAGCCGTGGCCGGGACGGGGTAGCGAGCGCGCGGATGGCATGCCGCTTCCGCGGTGGCGCACCGGTCCCAGCCACGGCGTCCCCAGCCGAGCTCCCATCCCGGCGCCCGGTGCCATCCCGGTGTGCTTGTGATGTTGGCACCGCAAGCTGTTTGCTCTAGAATGAATGGGCTATCGCATAGAAAGGTTTGAGTTATGTCTGGACATTCGAAATGGGCGACGACCAAGCACCGCAAGGCTGCTCAGGACAAGAAGCGCTCCGCGCTCTTCTCCAAGCTTTCGCGTATCATCACGGTCGCTGCCAAGGAAGGCGGGGATCCCAACCCCGACAACAACGCATCGCTTGCTGCAGCCATCGCCAAGGCCAAGGGCTATTCGCTTCCCAAGGACAAGATCGATGCCGCCATCAAGAAGGCGTTCGGCAGCGGTTCGGATGGCGCAGTGTTCGAAAGCGTCGTGTACGAGGGTTACGGTCCGTCCGGTATCGCGCTGTACTGCGAGGCCCTGACCGACAACCGCAACCGCACTGCGGCGGATGTCCGTAGCGCCTTCGCGCACCACGGTGGCAACCTCGGCACGACCGGGTCGGTCGCCTTCCAGTTCGAGCGCCGCGGGGAGATCATCATCGAGAAGTCCGTCTGCGATGACGAGGAAGAGCTCATGATGGCGGTCGCCGAGGCCGGTGGAGATGACTATGAGGACAGCGATGAGGAGTGGCTCGTCTACACTGCGCCTTCCAAGCTCATGGCTGTGAAGAAGGCCCTCGAGGAGGGCGGCATGGAGGTCAAGGGCGCCGAGGTCACGATGATCGCCAACACGCCCGTCGAGGTGACCGTGTCCGATGCCAAGAAGGTCATGCGCCTCATCGACAGGCTCGAGGACCTCGATGACATCCAGAACGTGTACCATACCATGGACCTCACGGATGAGATCATGGAGGCACTTGACGAATAGCGCCCCGTGAGGGGGTATAATGATGACAGTGCATCCCTTGGCAGAAGCGTGACGGGAGGTTGTTATGGAGTACCATTATCGCTGTAGGACCTGCGGGCATCTGGTTGAGCCGTATCGCGGCGAGCTCAACTCGGGCATCAAGCCCGATACCCCTTGGGAAGAGTATCCCGAGGACTGGATCTGCCCCATCTGCTCTGCTCCGAAGAGCAATTTCTATCCCATCGAGTCCGATGGCTGGTAGGATTCGCGGAACGGGATCCGACATATGAGGACCGGGAGGCGCCCGTCGGGGCGCCTCCTCTCATCTCTGCGGATGGCGCAAGGGTTTACCTTCCGTGGTCGATGGGGTATCATGGGGCGAACAGATGTTTGCCATGCTTTTGCAGGGAGGTACCGTGCGCCGACATGCTCCGGAACCCATCACGATCCTCGGCATCGACCCCGGGTTGGCCCACACGGGCTGGGGTGTGGTCGAGCAGGTCGGTAGCTCATATCGTTGCCTTGCGTACGGGTGCGTCGTCACTACCCCGCAGGACACGATCGACCGGCGGCTGAAGCAGATCTATGACGAGATCGTCCTCGTCATAGAGAGGTTCCATCCGACGGAGCTCGGCATCGAGCAGGTCTATTTCGGGGTCAACACCAAGACGGCCTTCGCCACGGGGCAGGCACGGGGCGTCGCCATCGTCGCGTGCGCATCAGGTGACCTGACGGTGGGGGAGTACACCCCGGGGCAGATCAAGCAGGCGGTCGTGGGGACGGGTACGGCGGACAAGGCCCAGGTCCAGTACATGGTGCGTGCCGTGCTCGGGCTCGACCATGAGCCCAAGCCCGACCATGCTGCCGATGCGCTTGCGGCGGCGATCTGCCAGGGCAACCTCCGTGAGATGCGCGTGCTCGAGCAGACGGTAGCCTCCGCGGAGTCGCGTGACGCATCCTTGCGTGGCACGCGGTCGGGCGCTCGGTCACGTGCCCTTCGGGAGGTGAGCGGTTCATGATACGTACGTTACGGGGGGTTCTTCGGGAGAAGTCATCGGAGGGCGCTCTCATAGAGGTCGGGGGCATCGGTTTCCTCGTGGGGATGTCGTCCAATGCCATCGCCTCGTTGCCTCCCATCGGCGAGGAGGCTCTCGTCCATACCTACCTTGCGGTGCGCGAGGATGCGCTGTCCTTGTTCGGCTTCGTCGATGCAGCGGAGCGCGAGCTGTTCCTGCGGCTCATCGGGGTGAGCGGGGTGGGTCCGAAGGTCGCCCTTGCCGCATTGTCCACCTTCACGCCGCAGGTGTTCCGCGAGCTGCTCTCCGAGGGCGATGTCAAGCGCATGTCGACCGTGCCCGGTATCGGCAAGAAGACCGCCCAGCGCATCGTCCTCGAGCTGCAGGGCATCCTCGAGGACGACTTCCCGCGGGGTGCGGGTGGCCCGTCCGCACGGGATGGTTCCCTCATGGCCCAGGCGATGGAGGCCCTGCTCGGCATGGGCTTCACGTCGGCCGAGGCGCAGACTGCCCTCGAACATCATGAGGGCGACCTGACCGATGTAGGCGAAGTGGTACGCTATGCCCTGAAGCGTCTTGGGGCCAATGCATGATATGGTGGGCGGTGACATGAGCTCGAGCTGGGAGAATTCAGACAGGCGTCTCGTGACGGGCACGCTGATCGATGACGACCTCGAGGTCGACCGCTCGCTGCGCCCCCGTTACCTCAGCGACTACATCGGCCAGGAGCGCATCAAGGACAACCTCCAGGTTCTCATCGACGCGGCGCGCGCCCGGGGAGATGCATTGGACCATATCCTGTTCTCCGGCCCCCCGGGACTGGGGAAGACGACGATATCCTCCGTCATCGCCAACGAGCTCGACGCGCCCATCAAGGTCACGAGCGGTCCTGCCATAGAGCGGCAGGGAGACCTTGCTGCGATCCTCACGAACCTCGAGCCGGGCGAGGTGCTCTTCATCGACGAGATCCATCGCCTCAACCGTATGGTGGAGGAGATCCTCTATCCCGCCATGGAGGACTATGTCCTCGACATCGTCATCGGCAAGGGACCTGCAGCGCGTTCCATCCGACTCGACATCCCGCATTTCACGCTCATCGGCGCCACCACGCGTACGGGGCTGCTCACCGGTCCTCTCAGGGACCGCTTCGGCATCGAGTTCCGTCTGGACTACTATCCTCCGGAGGACCTGAAGGCCATCGTCAAGCGCAGCGCCTCCATCCTCGGTCTCGCGATCGACGACGAGGGTGCCCTCGAGATCGCGCGCCGCTCGCGCGGGACCCCGCGTCTGGCGAACCGCCTCCTCAAGCGCGTTCGCGACTACGTCGAGGTTCGCAGTGGGGGGAGCATAGACGGTCGGTCCGCAAGCGAGGCGCTTGCCTTCTTCGAGATCGATGCGCTCGGGCTCGACATGATGGACAACAAGATCCTCACCCTGCTCGCCGGGACCTTCCTGGGCAAGCCGGTCGGACTCACCACCATGGCGAGCGCCCTCGGCGAGGACCCTGATACCCTGGCCGATGTCTACGAGCCCTTCCTGCTGCAGCAAGGACTCATCCTGCGCACCCCCAAGGGCCGCGTCGCCACGCCCCGCGCCTTCGCGCACCTCGGCCTGCCGTACCCCGAGGGCTGATTCCCCGATGCTCTCGTTGACGGGAGGGCTGGTCACCGGCATGCTCCCGGGCCTGTTATCATCTCCATGGGATGCCCGGCCGTGTGGCATCGTATCGGAAGGAGCGCATGGACGATGCTCGAACATGATTACCTCATCCGTCTGATGGTCGCCTTCGCCGCAGGTCTGCGCAGGGCGCTCGAACTGCACGGGAAGCGCGACAACGCATCGGCGCGCTTCGCCCTCGAGGAGACCATCGGCACCGCCGCCGACATGGATCCGGAGGTCCTGCTCGCGCTCGAGCCCGCATCCATGGCCGCCATCCTCTCGCTCGGCGCGATGGATGCCTCGGCTGCGGAATACATCGTGCACGCGCTCATGCTCGAGGCGGGCTACCTCGAGGACGACGGGTATGTGGCCAAGGCCGGGCTGCGTCGGCAGCAGGCCCGCTCGGTCGCGGATGCCTTCGGGGTCGAGTACGACCCACGTCGTCTCGAGGAGCTGCTCAATCCCCTCGGTGCGAAGGACGAGGAGGAGCGACATGAGCTCGAGGCGCGTTACGGGGTGGAACAGCCTCCCGGGGCTGTGCTCCCAGGTTGATTTCCCGGAGCCGGCGTCGTCCTTCCGTGAGGTGGGGCATGCTATGATGGCTCCGGCAGAACAGTGGAAGGGGTAGGTATGGCAACACTCATCGATGGCAAGGCGGTTGCCGAGAAGGTTCGCCGGGAGGCTGCGCGCGATGTGGCCCTGGCCAAGACCAAGGACGTGGAAGCCGGCTTGGCCGTCATCCTCGTCGGCGACGACCCGGCGAGTGCGAAGTACGTGGGGATGAAGGCGCGCGATTGCGTCGAGTGCGGTATCCACGCGTTCGACGAGCATCTTCCCGCCTCGACATCCCAGGAGGAACTCCTCTCCATCGTGGACGAGTACAACCATGATCCCTTCGTCCATGGCATCCTCGTCCAGCTGCCGCTCCCCTCGCATCTCGACACCGAGGAGGTCATCGCCCACATCTCCCCTGAGAAGGATGTGGACGGATTCACCGCTGCCAACCTCGGACGTCTCATGCGCGGTCTGGATTGTTTCGAATGCTGCACCCCTGCGGGCGTGATGCGCCTGCTGGAGGAATATGGCATCGACCCGGATGGCAAGCGTGCGGTGGTCATCGGACGCTCGCTCATCGTCGGACGTCCCCTTGCGACCCTGCTCACCAACGCCAATGCGACGGTGACGCTCTGTCATTCGCATACGCAGGGTCTCCAGGAGATCTGCCGCGAGGCGGATATCCTCGTCTCGGCGGTCGGGAAGGCCGGCCTCGTCGATGCTTCGTACGTGAAGCCCGGTGCGGTGGTCATCGACGTGGGCACCAACATGACCGAGAACGGCCTCGTGGGCGACGTGGTCTTCGACGAGGTGGAGCCGGTCGCCTCCTTCATCACCCCGGTTCCAGGAGGGGTCGGTCCCATGACGCGTGCGCTCCTCATGAAGAACGCGGCGAAGGCTGCGCTCGCGGCGGTCGGACGATGAGGCATTCGGGTCTTGCGACCTGATATCCTATTGCGAGTGGCGGTCGGGAACGGTAGACTGTCCGTTGGGTTGTTTCGAAACCCGTGGTTTGCGGTGCACCGGGCAAGGCGCACCGTGTGGTGAGATGCCCGCGAGGGCAGAAAGAAAGGCAAAGCATGGCTGGTGAAATGAACGTAGAGGGAACGGTCAAGTGGTTCGACGAGAAGAAGGGCTACGGCTTCATCTCGCGCGAGGGTGGCGACGATCTGTTCGTGCACTTCTCTGAGATTCAGATGGATGGGTTCAAGACCCTTGAGGAGGGCCAGGCAGTGGTCTTCGATATCACCGAGGGCAAGGAAGGCAAGCCTCAGGCTTCCAACGTACGCAAGGCATAGATATCACCAGGTCTCTTCCTGGAGGCTTGATCGGGAGGGGTGGCTTGAAGCCGCCCCTCCCGTGCGTTATCAGGTGTCATGTGCGTATCCGGTCCGGATACGCGGGTGTCCATCCGCCGGTTGCGGCGTATGATAGCGGATGTGCCGCGAGGGTGGACATCGTGTGATGGTCGATGCCGGTCTTGCCGGCACCATGTGGATGGGGAAGGAGTCGATGGCGGGATGAGGATTCTGGTTCATGCATGCTGCGGTCCGTGCTCGCTCGAGCCCGTGAGGCTGCTCGAGGAGGAGGGCCATGAGCTCGCCATCGCCTACAGCAACCCCAACATCCACCCCGAGGCCGAGTATCTCAAGCGCCTCGAGACGCTCCAGTCCTGGGCCGACGGGGAGGGCATCGAGGTGATTCCCCTGGTCTATGACCCCGAAACCTGGGAGCATGAGGTCGGCGTGCATGGGACGGACCGTGCAGAGCGCTGCCGGGCCTGCTACCGTATGCGTCTGCAGCGTACGGCAGCCTATGCGGTCGAACATGGGTTCGAGGCCATCACGACGACGCTCTCGGTGAGCCCGTATCAGCTCACCGAGGTCATCGCCGAGGAGCTCGAGCGTGCTGCTGCCGAGGCGGGCATCAGGTCATGTTTCCGTGATTTCAGGCCCCATTACCAGCAGGCGACCATCCTGAGCCGGGAGATGCGCATGTACCGTCAGTGGTACTGCGGCTGCCATCTGTCGATGGAGGAGTCGAAGCGGGAACGTGAGGAGCGCTTCGCCGCCCGCAAGGCATCCAAGGAGGCACGTCGCGCTGCGCGGGCATCCGCAGAGCAGTACTGTGCGGCCATAGAGGCCCGCAGCAGGATGGAGCTTGGACGGAAGGATGCCCATGAGGACCGATGACTTCTCCTACGACCTCCCCGATGAGCTCATCGCACAGGCACCTGCAGAGCCCCGCGATACCTGTCGCCTGCTCGTCCTGGACAAGCGGACCGGTGCGGTCGACCATGAGCGCTTCGGTCAGGTCATCGACCATCTCGACCCGGGCGACCTGCTCGTGGCCAACGAGACGCGTGTGATGCCGGCCCGTCTGCTCGGGCGCAAGGAGGGGACCGGCGGCGCAGCGGAACTGCTGTTGCTGCACGAACGGGACGAAGGGCTGTGGAGCTGTCTCGTCAAGCCCGGTCGGCGTCTCAAGACGGGTGCATGCATCGAGTTCCCGCCGCGTGATGCCTCGGACGACGGGGAGCCGGTGCTGCGGGCCGAGGTGGTCGCGATGACCGCCAGCGCAGGCGAGCGCCTCGTCCGCTTCGAACCGGTGGGCTGCAGCCTCGACGAGGCGTTCCACCGTGTCGGTCACGTCCCCCTTCCGCCTTACATCACCCGCTACCATGGCGATCCCGAGAAATACCAGACGGTGTTCTCTCGGCGTGAGCGGTCTGCAGCCGCCCCGACGGCGGGGTTGCATTTCACGCCGGGGTTGCTTGCGCGGATCGCGGAGAAGGGGGTCGGGTTCGAGACGGTCGAACTCGAGGTCGGCGTGGACACGTTCCGCATCGTCACCGAGGACGACCCGCTCCAGCATACGATGCATACCGAGCGTTATCATGTCCCGCAGCGCGTGGTCGACGCGGTGGAGGCGACGCATGCGGCGGGGAAGCGCGTCATCGCCGTCGGGACGACCTCGGTGCGCTCCCTGGAGAGTGCGTTCGACACAGGGGAGGGGAGGCTCCGCGCCCAGACCGATGCGACCACATCGCTCTTCATACTCCCGGGATACCGGTTCCATGTGGTCGATGCCCTCATCACGAACTTCCATGTCCCGCGTTCCACGCTCATGATGCTCGTGAGTGCGCTTGCGGGGCGTGACCATATCATCGCGGCGTACGAGGAGGCGGTGCGCGAACGCTACCGCTTCCTCTCGTTCGGCGATGCGATGCTGATCGAATAGGCAGGTTGCAACCGTGACTTCAGATGATTTCAGGTTCGAGGTCCTCGCACTCGATGGCGCGACGCAGGCCCGCCGCGGTCGGTTCTATACCCCCCATGGGACCGTGGAGACACCCACCTTCATGCCGGTGGGGACAGCTGCGACGGTCAAGGGCATCACCGTGTCGCAGCTGCATGACCTCGGTGCCCAGGTCGTGCTGTGCAACGCGTACCACCTGTTCAACCGTCCGGGCGCCGAGCTCGTCGAACGTGCCGGTGGCATCCATCGCTTCATGGGGTGGGACGGCCCCGTCCTCACCGATTCGGGTGGGTTCCAGATCTTCTCGCTCGCCGACACGCTCAAGCTCGATGCGGATGGCGTCTCGTTCATCGCCGCCGGCTACGGTGGGGCGCATCATCGCTGGACGCCCGAGGACAACATGCGCATACAGGAGCAGATCGGCGCGGACATCATCATGCAGCTCGACCAGTGCACCCCGTATCCTGCCGGGAAATCCTTCGTGGCCGAGGCCGTCCGTCGTTCGGCGGATTGGGCGGAACGTTGCAAGGTCGCGCATACGCGCGAGGATCAGGCGCTGTTCGGCATCGTGCAGGGCGGGGTGTTCGCCGACCTGCGGAGGGAGTCCGTCGAGCGCATCGGCGAGATGGGGTTCCCGGGATACGGGATCGGGGGGTACTCGGTCGGTGAGCCCCATGAGCTCATGTTCGAGACCCTTCCCGGTGTGTGCGCCGCCCTTCCGCAGGACGTCCCGCATTACCTCATGGGGGTGGGCAATCCCACGACGTTGCTCCATGCTGTCGCCGCAGGGGTGGACCTCTTCGATTGCGTGCTGCCGACACGCACCGCGCGCATGGGGACCGCGTTCTCGAGCGAGGGCCGGCTCAACCTGCGCAACGCCCGTTTCGCCGATGACTTCGGCCCGCTCGACCCGGCCTGCAGATGTGCCGTCTGTCAGAAGTACGAGCGTGCGTACCTACGTCATCTCGTCAAATCCCGCGAGATGCTCGGGGCCATCCTGCTCACCTACCACAACCTGTTCTACCTCATCGACCTCATGCGCCGTGCGCGGGAGCATCTCGAGGCAGGGACCTACGGGGCGTTCCTGCGGGATTGGGACCGCTCTCCTGCAGCGGATGATTACTGAGAGGCTGTGGCCGGCGGATGGCACACCCTTCCCGGGAGCAGCGTGCCATCCGCCGGCCGATCGACCGTTCGCTCCCGGTTCGGTTCCCGGTTCCCTGTGGCGCCCGCCATGCTGCCGAAGGGTTGGGCGATGAGGTCATGGTGGGTCGTGTTCGGGTGTAGTATTGCTCCGGAACGACGAAGGGGATGAAGGTTCCCATTTCATCTGAAAGGTGTCCGATGGCTCAGAAGAAGCGCAAGAAGAAGGGCGGGAGGCGGCTGCACAAGACCGACAAGCAGTACATCGGCTTGTTGGTGCTCATCGCGGTCCTGTTGGTGGCAAGCGTCATCTGCTTCACGCCTCTCAACAAGAGGATCACCCAGGGTCTCGATATCCAGGGCGGGTTGTCGGTCACGATGACCGCGAGCCATATCGATGGCAGCGCAGTGACCGCCGAGGAGCTCGACGAGGCGGTGACCATCGTCACCAACCGTGTCAACAAGCTCGGTGCCAGCGAGGCGACGGTGCAGGCTCAGGGTTCCAACAACATCCTGGTCCAGATCCCCGGCCTGACCGATGCGGATGAGGCCATCTCCACCATCGGCAAGACCGGAACGCTCGAGTTCGTCGACCTGCGCACCATCACCGACCAGGACGCCCTTGCGGCGATCACGAGTGGCCAGGAGAACGTTCCGCTGGAGCCCGGCACCTACACCGCATTCATGACGGGCGATTCGCTTTCCGGTGTCTCCGTGGGCAAGGCGAGCCAGACGAGCGCTGACTACGCGGTGGACCTCCAGCTCGACGACGCCGGCACCAAGGCCTTTGCCGATGTCTCGACCGACCTCGTGGCCACACATGGGCAGATCGCCATCGTGCTCGATGGCGTCGTGAACTCGGCCCCTGCGGTGCAGTCCGCCATCACCAACGGTCAGGTCCAGATCACGGGCAACTACACGGTGGATGAGGCCAAGGCGCTCAAGACCGTTCTCGAGAGTGGCGCTCTTCCCGTGAACCTGGTCTTCTCCGAGTCGCGTGTCGTCGGTCCCACCCTCGGTCAGGACTCGCTTGCCAAGGGCGTGCTCGCGGCCGGTATCGGCTTCGCGATCGTGGCAGTCTACCTGTTGTTCTTCTATCGTGGACTTGGGCTGCTCACGGTTGCGAACCTCGGCGTGTTCGCGATTCTCTATCTCGGCCTCCTGGCCGTGCTCTCGCATTACGGCCTGTTCGCGTTGTCGATGGCCGGCATGGCGGGTATCGTGCTCACGATCGGCTTGGCGGCGGACTCCTCCATCCTCGTGCTCGAACGCGTCAAGGAGGAGATCCGCATGGGCCGTTCGGTCAAGGCCGCATCGCTCTCGGGCGTCCGTCACGCGATCGGCACCTCTGTCGACGCCGACCTCGTCACGCTCGTCTCCGCCCTCGCGCTGTTCTTCGTCGCCATCGGCACGGTCAAGGGCTTCGGTCTCACGCTTGCACTCGGTATCATCTGCGACCTTGTGACGCTGTTCGTGTTCAAGATGCCGCTCATCAGGCTGCTCGCCAACGGTTCCTTCCAGAAGCATCCCGTCTTCTGGGGTATCAACGGCGACCTCGAGGATGGTCACGCTGCCGAGGCAGCTGCTCTGGAGAGGGGGCTTGGCGATGCATAGGCGCATGAAGGACATCAACTTCCTCGGCAACCGCAACATCATGTTCATCATCTCGGCGGTGTTCATCGTCATCACGATCGCCGTGGTGGCGTTCCGTGGGCTCAACTTCGGTATCGAGTTCACCGGTGGTACGTCCATCGCCTTCAACAACGTCGGCGACATCGACATCGCCGACATGCGCAGCGCGTTCGATGAGACCGATGAGACCGAGGTCGTCATCCAGACCGTCGTGAGCAACGGGGAGCCGGGCTTCCTCGTGCGCACCTCGCAGACCAACCCCGATGTGGCCGCTGCCGAGGCGCAGCAGATCGCTGAGAGGTTCGGTCTCCCCACCGACTCGTATCAGGTCACGACCATCGGACCGGACTGGGGCGGCAACATCACGCGCAGCTCGATCATGGCCTTCTTCGTCTCCATCATCGCGATCGTCATCTACATCGCCTGGCGTTTCCAGTTCAAGATGGGCGTCATGGCGGTCGTCGCGCTGTTCCATGACCTCATCATCGTCATCGGCATCTACGCGATCGTCGGTCGCGAGATCACCCCGAACGTCATCGCGGCGCTCCTCACCATCCTCGGTTACTCCCTCTACGACACGGTCGTCGTGTTCCACCGTATCGTGGACAACGCCGAGGAGGGCAAGATGAAGTGCTCGCTCATGAAGCTGGCCAACCACTCGATCAACCAGGTGTTCATCCGTACCGTCAACACGGCACTCGCGCAGCTCATCCCCGTTCTCGTCCTGCTCTTCTTCGGCGGCGAGACCCTGAAGGACTTCGCGTTCGCCATGGCCATCGGTCTCGTCTGCGGTGCCTATTCCTCGATCGCCATCTCGACGCCGCTGTACGTGCTCTGGAAGGAACGTGAGCCCAAGTACGCCAAGCTCAAGAAGCGGTATCCCGATGACCTGCCCTCCACGCGCAGGCGCAAGCAGCTCGAGCGCGAGGCTGCTGCCGCCCAGGCCCAATAGGCCTGGATGGGGATTCCGACGATGATCGATACGCATGCGGCCCCCGACCGGTCGGTCGGGGGCTATGCGCTGCCCGTGGTCGATGAGGAGGCGGTTCGTCGGCTTTCCGCCGCGCTGGGTCTCTCGCGTGTCACGGCGCACCTCCTCGTCTCGCGCGGTGTGGCGACCGTCGATGCCGCCGAGCGCTTCCTTACCCCCTCCCTCGAACGCGACTGGGAGGACCCACGGGTCATCCCGGGGATCGATGAGGTGGCGGACCTCGTCGATTGGGCGCTCGGGTCCGGGAGCCGCATCTGCGTCCTGGGTGACTTCGATGCCGATGGCGTGAGCGCCACCGCCGTGATGGTGCGTGCACTGCGGAGGCTCGGGGGCGAGGTCTTCGCGATCATCCCCCGGAGGCTCGGTGAGGGATACGGCCTCAGTCCTGCGGTGATCGAGCGCATCGTCGAGCGTGAGCCCGACCTCGTCATCACCGTGGACAACGGTATCGCGGCGGCCGACGAGGTCGTCTTGCTGCAGGAGCGGGGAATCCGTGTCGCGGTGACCGACCATCATGAGCCTGCGGATTCGGTGCCCCAGGGCGTTCCGGTCGCAGACCCCAAGCTCGATGATGGGTGCCCCTCCCGCGAGCTCGCCGGTGTGGGCGTGGCGCTCAAGCTCGTGCAACTGCTCGGGGAGCGCCATGGCATGCCGGGGCTCTGGAGGGAGTATCTGGACCTTGCCACGCTCGGGACCATAGGGGACCAGATGGTCCTGCAGGGTGAGAACCGTGCGCTCGTGGCGGCGGGGACCCGCATGATGGAGGAGCGGCCATCCTTCGCCATCTCCGCGTTCAAGGCGGTCTATCCCCGGGAGGCGAAGCTCACGGCCGATGCCCTTGCCTTCTCGCTGCTCCCACGCATCAACTCCGCCGGTCGCATGGGGGACGCGATGCTCGCGCTCGACCTGCTGCTCGCCGACAACATGGTGGATGCGATGGATGCGATGACGCGTCTCGAGGAGGCCAACGACGCCCGGCGTGCCATGGAGGCGGAGCTCACCGGGAAGGTGGATGCGGAGATCGAGCGCACCTATCGCGGGCAGCGTGCCATCGTGGCGGGCGGTGAGGATTGGCACGAGGGTGTCAAGGGGATCGTCGCCTCGCGCATCGTCGGCCGGTATCGGGTCCCGACGTTGCTGTTCAGCATCCAGGACGGGATGGCGTTCGGGTCGGGGCGCAGCGTGGGCAAGGTCGACCTGTTCCATGCGGTCGAGAGCTGTTCGGACATGCTGGTCAGGTTCGGTGGGCATGAAGCGGCGGTCGGCATCACCCTGGAAAGCTCGCGCCTCGATGAGTTCCGGGACCGTCTCTGTGCGGTGCTCGACGAACTGCCCGCCTCCGATTTCGAGGTGCCGCGTACCGTCGACATGGAGGTGTCCCTCTCGGAGGTGGACATCCCCACCATCGACGAGGTCGGCATCCTCGCCCCGTTCGGGCAGGGCAACCTCGTGCCCCGCTATCTCGTGCGCTCGGTCCTCATGGAGAACAGACGCGCGCAAGGGCGTCCGCCCGTGCATTTCTCCTGCACCGCGGTCGATGGTGTCGCGGAGGT
>OMSY01000181.1 GCA_900313875.1 uncultured Actinomycetes bacterium | reverse complement strand
GGATGATGCCCGGGTTTGCAGCCAAGAGGTGTGGTCCGTCGTGGAAAACCGTCGCGTTGCGCGCTCCTGCCTGCTGAAGCTGTGGCATACTGGACCAGTTGAGAAACGGGCCGCGATGCGTCATGCGCGTGGTCTTTCCGGAACGTTTATCCAGAAAAGAGGGGCATCATGCCAGCTGTAGTGTTGCTGGGTTCGCAGTGGGGGGATGAGGGCAAGGGCAAGATCACCGACCTCATCGCCAACGATTTCGACTACGTCGTACGCTATCAGGGCGGTAACAACGCGGGTCACACCGTCATCCATGGCGACAAGAAGCTGGCCCTGCATGCGATTCCGTCTGGCATCATGTACCCGGAGGTCATCCCCGTCATCGGGAATGGCTGCGTCGTCGACCCCAAGGTCCTCGTCGGCGAGATGGACATGCTGAGGGAAGAGGGGTTCTCGACCGAACGGCTGCTCATCTCGAACAACGCTCATGTGATCATGCCGTATCATTGCGACCTCGACGGTGCCTCCGAGCGCCGTCTGGGCAACAACCTCATCGGCACCACGAAGCGCGGCATCGGGCCTTGCTATCAGGACAAGGCCGCCCGCATCGGCATCCGTATGCAGGACCTGCTCGACGAGCACATCTTCCGCAAGAAGCTGGAGGCTGCCCTTCAGGAGAAGAACGATATCCTCACCAAGATCTACAGCCTGCAGCCCTACACGGTCGACCAGATCTGCGAGGAGTACCTGCCCTTCGCGGAGGTCATCAAGTCGCATATCGTGGACACCTCGCATATCCTCAACGAGGCACTTGGCAGCTCCAAGTCCATCCTCTTCGAGGGGGCGCAGGGTACGCTGCTCGACCTCGACCACGGTACGTACCCGTTCGTCACATCCTCGTCCTGCACGGCCGGTGGGGCGACGATCGGTTCGGGCATCGGTCCCACCAAGATCGACAGGGTGCTCGGCATCACCAAGGCCTATGTGACGCGCGTGGGGTCCGGCCCGTTCCCGACCGAGCTTTCCGACGAGATCGGCAAGACCCTCACCACGGTCGGCGGGGAGTACGGTGTCACGACTGGTCGTGTACGTCGTTGCGGCTGGTATGATGCGGTGATCGCCAAGTATGCGGTGGAGGTCAATGGTCTCACCGACATCGCACTCACGAAGCTCGACGTCCTCGGTGCGCTCGACACCATCAAGGTCTGCATCGCCTACGAATACGAGGGTGAGGTCTACAAGACCCTCCCGACCTCGCAGACGGTGCTGCACCATGCCAAGCCCATCTATCAGGAGTTCCCCGGCTGGAAATGCGATATCTCGCATTGCCGCTCGTTCTTCGACCTGCCTCACGAGGCCAAGGACTATGTGGACTTCCTCGAGGAGCTGGCGGGTGTTCCCATCTCCATCATCGCGGTCGGTCCCGATCGCGACCAGACCATCATGCGTCACTGGCCCAGCTTCTAGACTTCATGGTGCGGCTTTGCCGTACGATGCCAGGGCAAGGGACGTAGAGTGACATGGACCGGATCTGAAAGGTGACAAGATGGATATCCTGGTACTCGGCAGCGGCGGGCGCGAGCATGCGATCTGTGCCTCGCTCGTGGCCTCTCCCCTATCCGACAAGGTCTATGTGGCGCCTGGCAACGGTGGCACCGCCCAGATCGCCTGCAACGTCGCACTCGACATCGGTGACGGTGCCGCAGTGGCCGGTTTCGCGGAGGAGCACGGTATCGGTCTTG
The DNA here is from genome assembly GCA_900313875.1 of uncultured Actinomycetes bacterium. Lineage (GTDB taxonomy): Bacteria > Actinomycetota > Coriobacteriia > Coriobacteriales > RUG844 > RUG844. The sequence continues at coordinate 2,245 of OMSY01000181.1, read as the reverse complement.
TCGTGATCGGCCCCGAGGCCCCGTTGGTCGCGGGTGTCGCCGATGTCGTGCGTGAGGCGGGTATCCCCTGCTTCGGTCCCGGTGCCGCAGGAGCCCGCATCGAGGGCAGCAAGACGTTCAGCAAGCATCTCATGGACACCTACGGTCTCCCGACCGCGGCATATGGCAGCTTCGATGACGAGGCATCGGCGCTCGCCTATCTCGACGAGCACCCGGCGCCCATCGTCATCAAGGCGGATGGTCTCGCAGCGGGCAAGGGCGTGGTCGTCGCCTCCGATGATGCCGAGGCACGCGCTGCAGTCGAGGACTGCTTCTCCGGACGTTTCGGCAGTGCTGGTGCCACCGTGGTCATCGAGGAGATGCTGAGAGGGCCTGAATGCTCCATCCTCGCGTTCATCGATGGCAAGGATATCCGCGTGATGGCTCCTTCGCAGGACCACAAGCGCGCATATGAGGGCGATACCGGTCCGAACACGGGTGGCATGGGCGTCTACTCACCTGTTCCCATCGTGACTGCCGAGGAGCAGGTGGCGATGGAGGATATCATGCGACGCACCCTCGAGGGCATGCGGGCAGAGGGCATTGACTACCGTGGATGCCTGTATGGCGGTTTCATGCTCACGGACGAGGGCCCGAAGCTGCTCGAGTTCAACTGCCGGTTCGGCGACCCCGAGACGCAGGTCGTGCTGCCGAGGCTCAAGTCGGACCTCGTGGAGGTCATGCTTGCAACCGCGGAGCAGCGCCTTGCCGACGTCACCCTCGAATGGCGCGATGAGTGGGCGGTCTCGGTCGTGCTCGCATCCGAAGGTTATCCGACCTCCTATGAGAAGGGTTTCGCGATCACCGGTTTGGAAGATGCCTCCGCGTTGCCGGGCATCACGCTGTACCATGCGGGGACGAAACGCACGGACCAGGGTGGGTTCGTCACCTCCGGGGGCCGCGTGCTCAACGTGACCGCGCTCGGTGACAGCTTCGAGGCTGCGCGCGACCTTGCCTATCAGGCTGTCGGGCTCATCGACTTCGAGGGCAGGTGGTTCCGCTCCGATATCGGCGCCCGTGCCCTGCGCGGACGCTCCTCCTGGGATGCGTGACAGGTTGTCATCCGCTCGCGCATCGTGCGGGCATCCTGTGCTATAGCGCTGGTAGACGATGATTCATATGACGATGACCCCTGTACCCGCGAAATGCGGGTACAGGCAGTTGCCGGGGAAGGATATGCGATGGATGACCTGAACAGGTTCGCGGGGGACAGGATCATGTCGATCACGACGACACGGGGCATGCAGGAGGGTGCAGGGGGCGACAGCGACAGAAAAGCCGCCGAGATGCTCGACCAGCTCGGCTTCCGCGTCCCGTCCATGGCCGATGACGCCGACTTCCGCGACCGGTTCGCCCGTGATGGGCTCAGCGACATCGAGGAGACCATCGTCTCATCCAAGCGGAGCTGGGATGGGGGGTTCTTCGGTGTGGACACCGTCGACGTCGAGCTGCCCAACGGTGAGGAGCGTACGCGGAGCATCGTCCGCCATCCTGGCGCCGTCGGCATCATCGCCCTCGATGACGAGAACCGCATCCTCCTGGTCAACCAGTATCGCACGGCTCTCGAGCGCGTGACCTTGGAGATTCCAGCTGGCAAGCTCGAGCATGGTGAGGCTGCCGAGGAGTGTGCACAGCGCGAGCTCGAGGAGGAGACGGGCTTTCATGCGGGGACGCTCAAGTACTTCATCCCCTATGTTCCCGCCGCAGGGTACAGCGATGAGGTCATCCATCTCTTCCTGGCGACCGACCTGACGCCCGGAGCCGCCCAGCCGGATGACGACGAGTTCATCGCGGTGCAGTGGATGCCCGTCGCCGACCTCATCGACCTCGTTCTCGACGGTCAGATCGAGGACTCGAAGACGATCATCGCCGCATTGGCATGTGATGCCATCGCCCGCCGACTCTGATATCGCCGTTCGGCGCCGTCACGACCTTCGGTAGCCAGGTACCCAGGCCTCTGTGTGATTATGTGCCTGCAAATCAGTTCGGTTCCTGATGATATGAAGACTTTGTGAATTAATCAGGAACCTTATCGACTCCTGGTCCATCGAGCGCTATCCTGATAACCATCAGGAACCTGATGAAATCAAGCAGACGTTCACATATCATCAGGGAATACGATTGAAAGGAGCCGATGATGGCAATCGACGATAAGGACCTTCTGAATCATCTCAACCGCGTATCCAGACTGGTCGGCAGGGCTCAG
>OMSY01000129.1 GCA_900313875.1 uncultured Actinomycetes bacterium | reverse complement strand
GGTACCAGGTACCGGGTACCATCGCCTCACCCGGTACCGGGTACCACTCGGCACCACCCGGTACCGGAAACCACCCGCTTCACCCGGTACCGGGTACCATCTGACCATCTGACCAGCTGAACATGCACGGCAACCGATCGGCAGGAGGCAGCATGACGGACGCATCGCAGAGGGTCACCGTGGTGGGTGCGGGCCTTGCGGGCAGCGAGGCGGCGTTGCAGCTTGCAGCGCGCGACGTCCCCGTCCGGCTCATCGAGATGCGCCCACAGGTCGGCACCGCCGTCCATCACACCGGGGAAGCCGCCGAACTCGTCTGTTCGAACTCCCTCAAGAGCCTCGATGCGACCTCTGCTGCAGGCTGCCTGAAGTACGAGCTGCAACGCATGGGGTCGGTCGTCCTCGCCGAGGCATTCGCGAACCGGGTACCGGCCGGCGGCGCGCTCGCAGTCGACCGCAAGCGGTTCTCCCGTGCGGTGACCACACGCATCGAGGCATCCCCGCTTATAGAACTCGAGCGTCACGAGGTCACCTCGATCGACGGGTTCCTCGCCAACCCCTCGCCCACCATCATCGCGACAGGACCCCTCACGACCGACCCGCTCGCGGACAGCATCGCCCGTGTCCTCGGAAGCGGGCATCTCGCGTTCTACGACGCCGCCGCACCGATCGTCGAGGCGGATTCCCTCGACGACTCGGTGCTCTTCCGTCAGTCGCGATACGACGCCGGGCAGGTAGGCGACTATCTTAACGCCCCCTTCGACCGCGCGGAGTACGAGGCGTTCATCACCGAGCTCGTCAACGCCGACCGGGTCATCACCCGGGACTTCGAGAGCAAGGAGCTGTTCTCCGCCTGCCAGCCGGTCGAGGAGATCGCACGACGCGACATCGACGCCCTGCGCTACGGCGCACTCAAGCCCGTCGGGCTGCGCGACCCACGCACCGGACAGCGCCCCTGGGCCGTCCTGCAACTGCGCGCCGAGAACCACCCCGCGACCGCCTACAACCTCGTCGGGTTCCAGACCAACCTGCGGTTCGGCGAGCAGGAACGGGTCTTCCGCATGGTCCCCGGTCTCGAGAACGCCGTGTTCGCACGCCATGGCGTCATGCACCGCAACACCTTCATCGATGCACCGCACGCGCTTGACCCGACCTTCGCGCTCACAGGGCACCCGCAGGTGCGCTTCGCCGGACAGGTCTGCGGCACGGAAGGGTATGTGGAGGCCATCGCGAGCGGCCTCTTCGCGGCGCTTTGCACCTACGCGCAGCTGCAAGGCAGACCGCTGCCGCACCTGCCGGAGGAGACCCTCTTCGGCTCGCTCGTCGCCTATGCCACGAACCCGGAAACCCGCCACTATCAGCCCATGCATGTGAACTACGGCATCATGATGCCGCTGCCGAGACGCGTGAAGCGGAAACGCGAGCGCTATCAAGCCTATGCGCTGCGCGCCAGGAACGCGATCGACGCGTTCGTCGACGCCCGCACGGACCTCGGTTTCACCACTTGGCCGGGCGAGCTGATCGCGTTCGACGCCGAGGAGGATACAGGAGCGGATACCAGCAGATAGGGCCTCCGCCAAAGGCTTCACCCAAACGAGCACATCATCCAGCGGCCTCGCCGCAGCCTCGATGAGGGTGACGAGGGTACGATCCGCCAAAAGACCTGACTGAAGCTGGAAGGACATCGAGTTGAAGCTCGCACGGGAGGGTGGCTATACCCGCATGATGCTCGACACCGTCGCATCGCTCGGAGCAGCCATCTCGCTTTGCCACAAGCTCGGCTTCGGGGAGATCGGACTGCACTACCACAATCTGTTCGAGGACGTCGTCCACTTCGGCATCGACCTGTAGGTCGGGGTAATGAACCGGTCATCTGGCCCCCGTATCAAAACCCTGGGCAAGCATGCGCATGCTACTATCAGGAAGCCATCCCCGAGAGGACGCCGATCGACACCAGAACCGAGGAGGACCCGATGAGCGCACAGGAGCACGGAAGCGCCAGCAACAGGCAGGTCGACGAGCTCCTCGATGCATTCCTCGCCTCCCAGGAAATCGAGCGCAACCTCTCCACGCACTCGGTCAGGGCCTATGCCTGCGACCTGAGGGCGTTTCTCGACTGGGCGGAGCGAGAGGGGGTCGACCCCCTGGCGACCGGCCATCGCAACATCCGCCGTTACCTCGCCTACCTTGACCAGGCACAGTATTCACGCAGGACCGTGAACCGTCATCTCTCCGCCTTGCGCGGGTTCTATCGGTTCCTGGTCGCGGAAGAGGTACTGTCGGCAAGCCCGCTTGAGGCGGTCGCCGGCCCCAAGCAGCCGAAGAGCCTGCCACGCCTCATCCCCCCGGCGGAGATGGATGCCATCTTGAACGCCTCAGACACCGGGACCGTCAAGGGGCTGCGTGACCAGGCCATCCTCGAGACGCTCTATGCTTCGGGCGCGCGCATCGGGGAGGTGGCGACGCTCTCGTGCGGGGATATCGACTTCACTTCCGGGCACATGCGCGTGCTCGGCAAAGGATCCAAGGAGCGCATCGTGCCCCTGCATCCGCTTGCGATCGAGACGTTGCACAGGTACCTTCGTGAATCACGTCCGCAGCTCGCAGGCCCGAGAAGCGGGGATGCCCTGTTCCTCTCGACACGCGGCAACCCGATGAGCGCCGAGGCGCTGCGCAACACCTTCAAGAATATCCTGGCCCGTGCCGGCGTCGACCAGAGCTATCACCCGCATGACGTGCGACATACCTTCGCGACAGACCTCCTCGAGGGAGGTGCCGACCTGCGCAGCGTGCAGGAGATGCTCGGACACGCCAGCCTCTCGACGACGCAGATATACACGCACCTCTCCGCATCCCACCTGAAGGACATCCATCATCAATCGCATCCCCGCGCATGAAACCCATTCGGTACCAGGTACCACTACCGAAAAGGTAAATCAGCTGCAATCCATTCGGAGCCCATTCGGTACCAGGTACCACTACCGAAATGGTAAATCAACTACAGCTTAGCGTTCCTGGCCCGGTACCGGGCACCATCCGGTTCTGCTTGGTACCCGGTACCCATTCGGTTCCCGGTACCGTTCGGTTCCCGGTACCACTACCGAAATGGTAAATTTACGTCGTTTCCAGCGCGTTTCACGCGGCTCTCCCGGTATCGGGAACCACCTCGAAACGACAAATGCGCCCACGGGGGTGACCGAATGACATCAAGTGCACCACAAGGAGATGCCAGGTGGCCCTCGTCCCTCATGAAGCCGTATAATCGTGTTTTGCTGAAAACGCGCACGCCTTCATGACCACGGTCATGAAGGCTTCATCGGGAAAGGGGCTTGTCAGGTGGCACAGCAATCCATCGTCATCCGAGGTGCCCGCGAGCACAACCTCAAGAACATCGATGTCACGATCCCGCGCGACAAGCTCGTCGTGATCACGGGACTGTCCGGAAGCGGCAAGTCATCGCTGGCGTTCGACACCATCTTCGCCGAAGGACAGCGCCGGTATGTCGAGTCACTCTCCAGCTACGCACGACAGTTCCTCGGACAGATGGACAAACCCGACCTCGACCATATCGAAGGCCTGTCCCCCGCCGTCTCCATCGACCAGAAGACGACGAGCCGCAACCCCCGTTCGACCGTCGGCACCGTGACGGAAATCTACGACTACCTGCGCTTGCTCTACGCACGCATCGGAATCCCCCACTGCCCGGAATGCGGACGTGTCATCGAACGCCAGACGACCGACCAGATCGTCGACCGCATCCTCGAACTCGGCAACGAGGGCGACCGGATCATGGTCGTCGCACCGATCGTCAAGGGACGCAAGGGCGAATTCGTCAAGCTGTTCGAGGAGCTCAAGGAGGAGGGTTTCTCCCGGGTGCGCGTCGACAAGGAGGTTCTCTCCCTTGCCGATGACATCAAGCTGGACAAGAAATTCAAGCACGATATCGAGGTGGTCGTGGACCGCATCGTCATCAAACCCGATACCGCCTCGCGACTTGCCGAGGCCGTGGAGAACGCCACACGCCTCGCCAACGGGAACCTCGTGATCGTGACCCTCGGTGCAGACCGCGAGGTGACAGGCGAGCATCCCTTCTCACTTGCCCTCGCCTGCCCCGAGCACGGTCACTCGCTCGATGACCTCGCACCGCGCGACTTCTCCTTCAACGCCCCCTATGGCGCCTGCCCGGATTGCCTGGGGCTCGGATTCCGTGAGGAGATCGACCGCAACCTCATCATCCCCGACCCCGACCTGTCCATCGACGAGGGCGCCATCGCACCGCTGCACTCCTCGAACGCCAACTACTACCCGCAGGTCTTCTCCGCCGTGGCACGGCATCTCGGCACCACCACCTCCGTTCCCTGGAGCTCGTACACGAAAAGACAGCAGGAAGTCTTCCTCGAAGGCCTTGGGGACGAACGCATCCGCGTCGACTACGTGACGCGTGATGGACGGCACACGCACTGGATGACGCGCTTCGCCGGCATCCTCGCCATCATCAAGGAGCGCTATGATGACTCCAAGAGCGATTCCATGCGCCAGCGTCTGGAAGAATACTTCACCGCGACGCCCTGCAAGACCTGCGGGGGAGCGCGGTTGAAGCCCGAGATACTCGCCGTCACGGTCGGAGGCAAGAGCATCTACGAGGCGACGCAGCTCAACGCACACAACTCGCTCGGCTTCTTCCAGGGACTGCAGCTCACCGACCGTGAGCGGCACATCGGCGGCCGCATCGTCAAGGAGATCGTGGAGCGTCTGCAGTTCCTCGTGGATGTCGGCCTCGACTACCTGACACTCGACCGCGCCGCCGCAACGCTCTCCGGAGGTGAGGCACAGCGCATCAGGCTCGCGACGCAGATCGGCGCGGGACTCACCGGCGTGCTCTACATCCTCGACGAGCCCTCGATCGGACTGCATCAACGCGATAACACCCGGCTCATCTCGACGCTCCTGCGGCTACGTGACCAGGGCAACACCGTGATCGTGGTCGAGCATGATGAGGAGACCATCCGCAGTGCGGACTACGTGCTCGACCTCGGTCCAGGTGCAGGCGAGAACGGTGGGGCGATCTGCGCCATGGGCACACCAGCCGAGATCATGGGAGCGGAAGGCTCCATCACAGGTGACTACCTCAGCGGCAAACGCACGATACCCGTACCCGACGAACGCCGTCACCCCGACAAGGGCACCCTTGTCATCCGCGGAGCCTCGGAGAACAACCTGAAGCACATCGACGTGACCATCGAACTCGGCACGCTCACTGTCGTGACGGGGGTATCGGGATCGGGG
>OMSY01000215.1 GCA_900313875.1 uncultured Actinomycetes bacterium | reverse complement strand
TCCCCCGTCTTCATCGCCATACAACCCATCCCACACCATCTTGCCACCGATGGCACCGAGGATGATGAAGGTGATGACCCCCGCGAACCGCTCGATGAACGAGACCGCAAACCCCGCGACGGAAAAACCCAGGACGGGCATGAGCCCCTGGAACAGACCGAAGGTGAGCGGCATGGCGAGCTTCTGCCCCCTGCTGGGGTCGGAGGCTGCAAACATGTTGGATATGGTGACTGAAAAGGCATCGGCCGAAAGACCGATGCCTATCAGTATGATATCGAGGAGTCTCATGCGGTGAGGCGCACACCGATGCGGAGGTCGGACTAGACCTGCGCGTCCGCGATGAGGTCGATGAAGTCAACGACCTTCATCTTGCCGAGGTCACCGTCATGACGCTCGCGCACCGACACCTCGTCAGCCTCGATCTCCTTGTCGCCGACCACGAGCATGTAGGGGATCTTCTGCTGCTGGGCCTTCGCGATCTTGACGCGCATCGGCTCGTTCTCCGACATGATCTCCACGCGACCGCCGACCTCGCGAATCCTCTGGGCGATCGCCGCAGCAGCCTCCTTATGGCGATCGGCGATGGGAACCATCACGACCTGAACGGGAGCGAGCCAGAGCGGCAACGAACCCGCATAGTGCTCGATGAGGATGCCGAGGAAGCGCTCGATGGAACCGAAGAGTGCTCGATGGAGCATATACGGACGCTCGGAACCGTTGTCCGCGGTGCGATAGGTGAGGTCGAAACGCTCGGGAAGGTTGAAGTCGACCTGGACGGTCGAGCACTGCCACATCCTGCCGATGGCGTCACGGACCTTGATGTCGATCTTCGGACCGTAGAACGCGCCATCGCCCTCGTTCAGCTCGTAGGGAAGCCCCTTGCGGTTGCAGGCCTCCACCAGCGCCGATTCGGCGAGCTCCCACATCTCATCGGAGCCGATGGACTTCTCGGGACGGGTGGAGATCTCGGCCTCGTACTCGAAGCCGAACTCCTTCATGATGCTGTCAGCCAGGTCGAGGATCGCGCAGACCTCGTCGACGACCTGGTCCTCCCGGCAGAAGACATGCGCATCGTCCTGCGTGAAACCCCGTGCACGCATGAGCCCGTGCACGACGCCGCTCATCTCATGACGGTAGACGGTGCCGAACTCGAAGTAACGCACCGGAAGGTCACGGTACGAATGGATGTCGTTGCGGTAGAGCATGACATGCCCGGGGCAGTTCATGGGCTTGACACCGTACTCGACGGGGCGGGGCTCATCCTCGGAACCCTCGTTGATATGGAAGAAGTACATGTTGTCATGGTAGAAATCATAATGCCCGCTCGTCTTCCAGACATCGGCCTTGTAGACATGCGGGGTGATGACCTCCTCGTACCCCCTGCGGTAGAGCTCCTTGCGCAGCCACTCCTGCATGGTGCGGATGATACGGGCGCCCTTCGGGAGGTACAGCGGAAGGCCGACACCGGCCATCTCGTCCATCATGAAGATACCGAGCTCCTTGCCGAGCTTGCGGTGGTCGCGCTTCTCAGCCTCCTCGATACGGGTCAGGTAGTCCTTGAGGTCCTTCTTCGAGAACCAGGCGGTACCGTAGATACGCTGGAGCATCTGGCGGTCGCTGTCACCACGCCAATAGGCACCGGCTTGCTTCGTGAGCTTGAAGGCGGGGACCCTGCTCGAATCGGGGATATGGGGACCGCGGCACAGGTCGCAGAAGTCACCGAGACGATATAGCGAGATCTCCTCGTCATCCGGAAGTTCGGAGATGAGCTCCTGCTTGAGCGGCTGGTTCGAGAGCACCGTCATGGCTTCGTCGCGGGAAACCACCTCGCGCACGAAGGGGATGCCCTGCTTGACGATATCCGCCATCCGCGCCTCGATCGCGACCAGGTCATCGGGGGTGAACGCGCGTCCTATCTCGAAATCGTAGTAGAACCCATCCTCGATGGCAGGGCCGATACCGAACTGGGCATCAGGGAACAACTGCAGGACGGCTGCCGCCATCACATGCGCGGTCGAATGCCTGAGCATCTCGAGCGCCTCGGGGGACTTCGCCGTGATGATCTCCACCGCATCGCCATCGGAGACACCGGCATCGATGTCGACCAGCTTGCCGTTGACCTTGCCTGCCAGGGCCGCCTGTGCCAAACGACTCCCGATGGCAGCTGCCACGTCATGCAGGCTCGAGCCTTCGGGAACCTGCTTCCCGGAACCATCTGGCAGGACTACGCTGATATCGCTCATGAAACTTCCCTTCTCGACCTCGCGGGGACAAACCGCGAATCGCTATGATTGACCCCGCGACACGGGCCGTGGGGTTGAAACCTGGAAACATGTGATGCATGACGAAGCGTGTCGCCACCGTCCGCCGGAGACTACTTGGACTCGATGGAGGAGGCGTCTGACGCTGCCGCAGGCTTCTGACCCTGCGAGCCCTCGTCCGCAGGCTTCTGCGATGGGCGCTGCTGACGGTTCGCCGGACGGCTGCCGGCACCACGCGGGGGGCGCCCTTGAGGAGCGGACGTCGTCCTACGGGCGGCAGGCTGGCTGGCGCTGGGGGACTGACGCTGCTGGGCGACGACACGCGGCAGGCGCCCGGACTCGGAGGGCGAAAGCGACCTGCCGGCATGGGGCTCGGAGGCATGCGCATCCCTCGATGCAGCCTTGCCCTGGGCGGTCCTGCTCCCCGAGGCACTGGCCCTACGCGCCTCAAGACCAGCCGCAGGGGCATGACCCGAGACGGCACGATGTCGGATGTTCTGCGCCCTGCGGGAATCCTGACGCATCGAGTCGTCCGCACGGGTACCGCAGTAGGGGCAGATGGACC
>OMSY01000180.1 GCA_900313875.1 uncultured Actinomycetes bacterium | reverse complement strand
ACGGGTGCCTGTCGACGAGGCCCCGGCGGATGTGTCTAGGCCCTACCAGCTGGCTTTACGCACACCGGGCAGCTCGCCGCGGCTCGCAAGCTCGCGAAGGCAGACGCGGCACAGACCGAACTTGCGGTAATAGGCGCGGGGACGCCCACACCGTGCGCAACGGTTGTGCTGGCGCGTGCTGAACTTGGGCTCGCGCTTCGACTTGGCGATCATCGATTTCTTTGCCATGTATGCTCTCTCCTTTTCGACCCGGCAGTTTGCCTGACATGCAGGCACTTACCAACTCGTACAGAAACCTCTCGGACGGACTACTGCTGCTGTCCGCTGCCGAACGGGAATCCCAGCGCGTCGAACAGGGCACGTGCCTGCTCGTCGGTCTCGGCGCTGGTGACGAACGTGATGTCCATACCACGGGTCTTGTCGACCTTGTCGTACTCGATCTCGGGGAAGATCAGCTGCTCGGTGATACCGAGGGAGTAGTTGCCACGTCCATCGAAGCTGTTGGGGTTGATGCCGCGGAAGTCGCGGATGCGGGGAATGGCGGTGGCCATCAGACGGTCCAGGAACTCCCACATGCGGTCCCCACGGAGCGTGACCTTGCATCCGATGGGCATGCCCTCGCGGATCTTGAACGACGCGATGGACTTGTGCGCGCGGGTGATCATCGGCTGCTGGCCGGTGATGATGCGCAGATCGGCCACGGCGGCATCGATGGCCTTGGAATCGAGGGCTGCCTCACCGACACCCATGTTGACCACGATCTTCTTGAGCGCGGGAACCTGGTTGATGTTGTCGATGTCGAGCTGCTTCTCGAGAGCCGGGACGATCTCGGTGTTGTACTTCTCCTTCAGGCGTGGTGCCATGTCTTCTTCCTCCAAAATACCTACGTACGGTGGCTGTTATGTCCGGGGTTTCCGTCCTCGGACCTCCCCGTCACCTCGGTGCCGGGGAGCCAGATCGCCCTGCCGTCACCGGGACGGCAGGGGCGTTGTCCTCTAATCGATCTCCGCGCCGCACTTCTTGCAGAAGCGCACGCGGACGCCGTCGGCGTTCTTCTTGATGCCGACGCGGGTGGGTGCATCGCACTTGGGGCATACGAGCTTCACGTTGGAGATGTGAAGCGGTGCCTCCTGCTCGCTGATGCCGCCGCGGGGATTGTCCTGCGTGGGGCGCATGGCCTTCTTGACCATGTTGGCCTGATGGACGATCACGCGCTGGCTCTGCGGGAAGGTGCGCTTGACCTGCCCCTTCTTGCCCTTGTCCTTGCCTGCGATGATGACGACCTGGTCGTCCTTGCGGATGTGGAGTTTTGCCATCGTTGCCTCCTCCCCTACAGCGTCTCGGGTGCGAGAGAGACGATCTTCATGTACCGCTTCTCGCGCAGCTCGCGGGCGACGGGCCCGAAGATGCGGGTGCCGCGCGGTGCGCCATTGGCATCGAGGACGACAGCGGCGTTGTCATCGAACTTGATGTAGCTGCCGTCGGGGCGGCGGATCTCCTTGGCGACGCGCACGACGACGCAGCGGACGACCTCGCCCTTCTTGATGGCACCATTGGGCGTTGCCTCCTTCACGCTGCAGACGATGACATCGCCCAGTCCCGCGTAGCGGCGCTTGCTGCCACCGGGAACCTTGATGCATTGCACCTTGCGCGCGCCGGAATTGTCGGCCACCGCGAGGATGGATTGCATTTGAATCATCGGTTTCCTCCGATTTTCCTGCCTGCCCGAGAGGTACGGCGCTCTCACCGTACATCAGACGGGGTTGAAACGACTTGCCTTACTTGGCCCTCTCGACGATGTCGACGAGGCGCCAGCGCTTCATCTTGGACATCGGACGGGTCTCCATGATGCGGACGGTATCGCCGACACCGGCGGTGTTCTCCTCATCATGGACATAGAACTTCTTGGTGGTGGTCATCATCTTCTTGTAAACGGGATGAGGCTTGCGGTCCTTGACCTGTACGGTGCAAGTCTTGTCACCCGCGGCAGACACGACGACTCCCTGGCGCACCTTGCGATTGTTACGCTCTTCAGTCATGCTTCGCTCCTACTTGCCTATGCGTCTTCCACGACGTCCTGACGTGCACGCTTCTCGGTCTGGAGACGCGCGATGTCCTTCTTCACCTGCTTGATGCGCGCGGTGTTGTCGAGCTGGCTCGTGGCCATCTGGAACCTGAGGTTGAACAGCTCCTCACGCGCTTCCTTCGTCTTCACGACGAGGTCCTCGTTGGACAACTCCCTGATCTCGGCTGGCTTCACTGTTCCTCACCATCCTGCTCTGCGCGCGTAACGAACTTGGTCTTGATGGGCAGCTTGTGGCTCGCGAGACGCATGGCCCTCTTGGCGGTCTCGAGGTCGCACTCGCCGACCTCGAACATGATACGGCCGGGCTTGACGACGGCGACCCACTGCTCGGGGTTGCCCTTACCGGAGCCCATACGGGTCTCGGCGGGCTTCTGGGTGATGGGCTTGTCGGGGAAGATCGTGATGTAGACCTTGCCACCGCGCCTCATCGCACGGGTGATGGCCACACGGGCGGCCTCGATCTGACGGTTGGTGATCCAATGCGCCTCGAGTGCCTGCAGGCCGTAGTCACCGAAATGTACCTTGGTGCCACCCTTGGCCTTGCCCTTCATCGAGCCGCGCTGCACCTTGCGGTGCTTAACACGCTTGGGTACGAGCATCTGTGCTACCTCCTGCCTTCACGATCGCGGTCACGACGGCCACGCTGGGGACGAGAGGGGCCCTCGAGAGCGGGCTCGGGAGCCTTCTGGCCGGGGAGTGCTTCCCCGTGGTAGATCCATACCTTCACGCCACAGGAACCCATGGTCGTGCGGGCAACGGCCTCTCCATAATCGATCTTGGCGCGCAGGGTATGCAGGGGTACGCGACCCTCGCGGTACCACTCGCGACGGGACATCTCGGCTCCACCCAGACGACCGGAGCACTGGATACGGACGCCCTTGGCACCGGACTTGCGGGCGGACTGGACCGCCTTGCGCATGGCGCGACGGAAGGCGACACGCCCCTCGAGCATCTCGGCGATGGACTGGGCGACGAGGGTGGCATCCAGCTCGGGACGCTTGACCTCGACGACCTCGACGGACACACGGCCGCCGATGAGGGTCTCGAGCTCACGACGGAGCTCGTCGATCTCGGAACCCTTCTTGCCGATGACGATACCGGGACGGGCGGTGGTGATGATGACCTTCACCTTGTCACCAGCGCGCTCGATCTCCACCCTGGAGAGTGCGGCGCGGGCGAGCTTCTTCTGGAGGAAACGGCGAATCTCGACATCGCTCTCGAGGTTCTTCGCATAATCCTTGTCTGCATACCAACGGCTACGCCACTCCTCGGTGATGCCCAGGCGGAAACCGGTGGGGTAAATCTTCTGACCCATGTACCTTTACGCCTCCTCTCGCGTTGCGACGACCACGGTGATGTGGCTCTGACGATGACGGATCGGCTCTGCAGCGCCCTTCGCGCGAGCCTGATACCTCCTGAACGTGGGCGCCTCGTCCACGCAGATGGTCTTGACGACGAGGGCATCGGTGTTGACCGTGGCCTCTGCCTGCTCGGCGTTCGCGACCGCGCTCTCGATGACCTTGGAGATGATCTCGGCGGCATCGCGCGTCGAGAACTGCAGGATCTCGCGGGCACGGGCGATGGACTTGCCGCGTACGAGGTCGGCTACCATGCGGGCCTTACGAGGAGCGACCCTGGCAAAACGGGCTTTTGCTTTCGCTTCCATTTGGTCTTGGCCTCCTCAGATCAATCCTTGCCCTTGATATGGCCACGGAACGTGCGGGTCGGTGCGAACTCACCGAGCTTGTGGCCTACCATGGACTCTGTGCAATATACGGGCACATGCTTGCGACCATCGTGCACGGCGATCGTGTGACCGACCATCTCGGGGAAGATGGTCGAGCTACGCGACCAGGTGCGGATGACGTCCTTCTTGCCGGCTGCGTTCATAGCGTTGATACGCTCGAGAAGGCGAGGCTCGACGTAAGGACCTTTCTTCAAACTTCTGCTCACAACTCTCTCCTCTACGTCCTTGCGCTATTTCTTGCGACGGCGGATGATGAGCCTCGAGGAGGCCTTCTTGCGGTTGCGCGTACGATGACCCTTGGTCGGGACACCCCACGGGGTGACCGGATGACGACCGGCGGACTTGTTCTTGCCCTCGCCACCACCATGGGGATGGTCGACCGGGTTCATGACCGTACCACGGACCGTCGGACGGACACCCATCCAACGCTTGCGACCGGCCTT
>OMSY01000019.1 GCA_900313875.1 uncultured Actinomycetes bacterium | reverse complement strand
CCTCGCCGCATACAGCATCCCCTCGCGATCGGTGTTGTCACCGAGAAGCGTGCCATCGTCACGCCTCACGACGGTGTTCACGCTCCCGATCTCCCGTGCCACCTGGGAAAGCTCGTCACAGAAGGGAACCACGTCCACCTTGTAGGGGATGGTCACGTTGACCCCGCCGAGGTCGTCACGGGCAAGGAACGGCCCCACCTCCTCCGGTTCGAGCTCGATGAGCCGATAATCCGCGCAACCGAGCAGCTCGTGTATCTCCACCGACCAGCTATGAGCCAAGGTGCGACCGATGAGTCCGTGGACCTTGCCGTCCATCGTCATGCCTCCAGGTAGTTGCCGAGGAAGGTGAAGCTCTGACAGGTCCGCTCGAGTTCGCCGAGCATGGCCATGACGTCCGGGTCGTGCACGGAGGCCTCGAGGTCGAAGAAGAACATGAACTCGAAATCCTGTCCGACGATGGGACAGCTCTCGAGCTTGAGCAGATTGATGCCGAGCGCATTGAACCTGCCCATGACCTCATAGAGCGCACCGGGCTCATGCTTGCAGGAGAGGACGAGGCTGATACGGTTCGCACCCGGATAGACAAGAGGCTCGGCAGCGATGCAGACGAAACGCGTGTAGTTGTTCTCACTGTTCTGGATACCGCGCCTGACGGTCGCCAGACCGTAGAGCTCCCCGCAATCATGGGAGGCGATGGCTGCGACGCTGCCATCGTCAGACTCCGCGGCAAGACGCGCCGCCTCCGCCGTGTTGCCGCACGCGCGGACCTCTATCCCCGCTGGCAGACCCTCTATGAAGGCGCTGCATTGCCGCAGCGCCTGCTCATGGGAGCAGATGACCTTGATGTCCTCGAGCCCGGTACCCGGCTTGGCGACGAGCTCATGGGAGATGAACAGCCGTACGCTGCGCACGATATAGGCCTGCTTGCGCTGGAAGAGGTCGTAGACCTCACGGACCGAACCGCTCGAGCTGTTCTCGATGGGCAGCACGCCGAACCTGCACAGGCCGCTCGCGACCGCGTCGAAGACCGCCTCGAACGTCTTGAAGTACATGAGGTTGCCCCGTGGGAACAAGCGGTCACATGCCATCTGGGAGTTGCCCCCCTCGACCCCCTGACAGGCAACCGTCCCCGTCTGAGGGAACACCTCCCCTTCATCCCGCGCAAGTGCGCCGGCTATGAGCGCGGAGGTCTGGGAAGGCCGTGCGAGCAGGGTGTTCTGGTAGGAACGGGAAAGCTGGAACAGCGTCTGATAGAGCGTGTTCGTGAAGCGCTCCATGTCCCCACTCCTCTCACGTACCGTCGCGAGGATGTCCCGTTCACGCGAACGGTCGAGGACCGGGATGCCGTGCTCCGCCTTGAACTCCCCCACCTTCCTGACAAGCTCCATGCGCCTCAGGAACAGGTCGACCAGCTCGTCATCGACCGCATCGAGGTTCTCACGGATTTCGGACAGTTCCATTTGCATCACCTTCCATCATCAGGTCGAGCATCACGAAAGCAGCGACCGCCTCGCAAACCGGCACCGCACGCAACCCCACGCAGGGATCGTGCCGCCCCTGTATCTCCAGATCGACTTCCCGTCCCATCGACAGGCTCACGGTGCGCTGCGGCATCCCGATCGACGGGGTCGGCTTGAAGGCGACCTCGAAGACGACCGGCATCCCCGTGGTGATGCCGCCAAGCACCCCACCCGCGTCGTTCTTGGAGCAGGTGACCCGTCCGTCGCACATGACGAAGGGGTCGTTGTGCTCGGAGCCACGCATACGCGAGGCATCGAAGCCCGCACCGAAGGAGACGCCCTTGACCGCGGGGATGCCGAAGAGCGCCGCAGCGAGACGGTTCTCGACACCGTCGAACATCGGGGAACCAAGCCCCGTGGGAAGTCCGGTCACGGCGCATTCGACACGGGCGCCGACCGAATCGCCCTCGGCACGCACCCGCTCGATGAGCTCCTGCATGCGCCGTCCCGCCTCCTCGGAGATGACGGGGAATGAGCGCTCGCCGGGAGCCGTCAGCTCGCGACCATCGAGATGACGGGAATCGAATGGCTTGTCCTCGACATCGCCGACGGCGCGAAGATGCGCGCCCACCAGCACCCCCCTCCGAGCCAGCAACTGGCGGGCGATGCCGCCCGCCACGCACAGAGGCGCGGTAAGGCGTCCGGAGAAATGCCCGGAGCCACGCATGTCGGCATGCCCGCCATAACGCACCGCCGCCGTGAAATCGGCATGCGAAGGGCGTGGGGTGTCCGTGAAACCGGCATAATCACCCGAACGAACGTCGGCATTGCGGATGAGGAAGCAGAGCGGGAAACCCGTCGTCGCCCCCGCATGCAATCCGGATACGAACTCGGGAACATCCGTCTCGCAGCGCGCGGTGGCAAGATGACTCGAACCAGGACGCCTACGGTCGCAGAACCGCTGCAGCTCGTCGAGGTCTATGGGTTCCCCCGCGGGCAACCCGTCGATGACGGCGCCGACCCCCCTGCCATGCGACTCGCCGAAAACCGAAAGATGGAGCATGTTGCCGATCTCAGAGGACATCGAACCGACCTCCCAACACCTGCAGGTCCTCGAAGAAGCCCGGATAGGACTTCTCCACCGCCTCCGCGCCATCGAAGATGACATCGGAGGAGCAGAGCCCCGCCGCGATGGCGGCGGACATGACCATGCGATGGTCGTTGCGCACGTCCACCACCCCACCATGGAGCGTGCTCCCCGTCACGACCAACCGGTCGGGATACTCCTCGACCTGTCCGCCGAGCGCCGAGATCATGGCGGCGCTCGCCGCAAGGCGGTCGCTCTCCTTGAGGCGCAGACGGGCCGCATGCGTGAACTCCGTCCTCCCCTCCGCCGCGCAGGCGAGTACCGAGAGCACCGGCAGCAGGTCGGGGCTGTCGGAGATGTCGATGGTGCAACCGGAAAGCTTCCTGTGCCGCACGCGCACCCAATCGGGCCCGGTACGCACCTCGGCCCCGAAATCCCGCAAGATGTCGAGCACCTTGCGATCGCCCTGGACCGAATGGGAGATGAGCCCACGCACCTCCACCTCGGAACGCAGGGCACCGGCGACAAGGAATGTCGCGGCGTTCGACCAGTCGCCAGGGGCGACGACCATCCCCGGCGACCGATAGACCTGTCCACCAGGAACCACCATGCGCCCATCGACGAACGGCTCGGTACGGACATCGAAATGGTCGAGCACCGCCCGGGTGATCTCCACGTAGGACTCGGATTCGAGGGCCGAGGTGAGTTCGATGACGCTGTCCTCCACAAGCGAGGGCAGTACCATGAGCAGGGCGGAGACGTACTGGGAGCTCACGTTGCCGGGAAGGATGAAATGGCCTGCATGCATGCGCCCCCCGAGTTCGAACGGGAGGCTGTGGGCAGAGCATGTGACGCCGTTGGCCTCCATGGCGTTCAGCAGGTCGACGACAGGGCGCTCCGGCAGACGTCCGCGCCCGGTGAAGCCCACCTCCCCACAGAGCACCGATGCGATGGGAAGCAGGAACCGCAGCGTCGAACCGCTCTCCGCACAATCGAGCACGGCACCCGTCCT
>OMSY01000177.1 GCA_900313875.1 uncultured Actinomycetes bacterium | reverse complement strand
ACGAACAGGGCGACCCCGACGTACCCGCAACCCACGATGCGGTCAAAACGGTGTCAACCCTTGCAACATGAGAAGAGGGGCCGCGACCGCGGCCCCTCTCGAACGACCTTGACCATCCAGCCTACTCGGCGGACTCCTCCTCGGCGGCAGGCTCATCCTCGGTGACGGTGGCATCCTCGACGACAGGGGCATCCTCAGGCTCTGCAGGGGCCTCCTCGGCGTCCTCCTTGGGCTCCATGGGGGTGATGTCAATCTCGACACCGAGCGTCTCCGCTGCGGACTTCATCGACAGCGAGATACGACGACGGTCGAGGTCGATGTCCATGACCTTGACCTGGACAGCCTCACCGACATTGGTGACCTGGCTCGGAACGTCGACATGACCCTTGGCCATCTCGGAGATATGAACGAGGCCCTCGATGCCGTCACCCAGCTCGACGAAAGCGCCGAAGGGGACCAGCTTCGTGACCTTGCCCTCGACGATGGCGCCGACGGGGTAGTTCTTGACGAGGGTACGCCACGGATCCTCGGTGGTCTGCTTGAGACCGAGGGATACACGCTCGCGGGAAAGATCGACATCGAGAACCTCGACCTCGACATCGTCCCCGACCTTGACGACCTCGCTCGGATGGTTGACGTGGCTCCAGGAGAGCTCGGAGATATGGACGAGACCATCCAGACCACCGAGATCGACGAAGGCACCGAAGTCGACGATGGAGGAAACGGTACCGCGTAGACGCATGCCCTTCTGGAGGTTCTTGAGAATCTCGGCGCGCTCGTTCTTGCGGCTCTCCTCGAGAACGACCCTGCGGGAAAGGACGACGTTGTTGCGGTTGCGGTCCATCTCGATGACGCGGGCCTCGATGGACTCGCCGAGATAGGCGTTGAGGTCCTTCACGCGACGGAGGTCGACAAGGGATGCAGGAAGGAAACCACGGAGACCGATGTCCAGGATGAGACCACCCTTGACGATCTCGATGACCTCGCCCTCGACGTTCTCGCCGGTGTGGAACTTCTCCTCGACGCTGATCCAGGCACGCTCGTACTCGGCACGCTTCTTGGAGAGGATCAGACGACCATCCTTGTCCTCCTTCTGAAGGACGAGCGCCTCGAGATGATCACCTACGGAGACCAGTTCGGAAGGATCGGCATCCTTGCGGATCGAAAGCTCGCGCAGCGGGATGACGCCCTCGGACTTGAAACCGATGTCAAGCAGGACCTCGTCGCGTTCGATCTTCACGACGGTTCCGGTTACCAGATCCCCCTCATCGAATTCGGTAAGCGTTCCGTCGATGAGATTGTTCATCTCGTCATCGGAGACATCGTCGAACTGGAAGATGGAAGGATTTTGAATCTCACTCAAAGGTGGACCCCTTTCATATGGGGCCCCTCAAGTCATGCAAGTCGAGGTCACAGCGGCACGAGGACGGCGGTTACAACGATACGCAAAACAAGCTCGGGGCCAACAATACATCACGATGCGGCCTATTCCGCATACAGAGAGTGATGGTACCCGAATCAAACGGCTTTTGAAAGGCCCATCCGGGGCCGGGGAAAGTGGCTGCATCAGCGGTACCCTGAACCCGGTGATGTGCCTTTCCCCGCTGCAGAACCGACGCTTGGTCACCAGGGACCGACGCAGCCCTCGAGGGGCTGATGGCACACTGCCCCACGGCTCCGGCACACGGGGCCTTTCGCCTAGAGCTCCTTCTCGATGAGGTCCTTGAGCTCGTCGGTGATCTCGAGTCCGCCGGGGAGCCCTCCGAGACCGCGCATCTTGCGGCGCTTGCGCTTGCCCTTCTTGCCGGTCATCTCCCCCGTCATCTGCTTGACCATCTTCTTGGTGTCGTTGAACCGCTTGATCAGCTGGTTGACGTCGTAGACCTCCACACCGGCACCCTTGGCGATACGGGCGCGTCTGCTGCCGTTGATGACCTGGGGCTTCTGACGCTCCTCGATGGTCATCGACCGGATGATCGCCTCGATGCGCGCGATTTCCTTCTCGTCGACCTTGCCGTCGGCCACAAGCTTGTCACCGCCGGGCAGGGCCGACACGAGACTGGCCAGTCCTCCCATCTTGCGTATCTGCTTCATCGAGGTGAGGAAGTCGTCGAACGTGAACCGAGCCTTGAGGATGCGCTCCTGCTCGGCCTTCGACACCTCCTCCTCGGCCAGCACGCTCGCCTTCTCGATGAGCGTGACGACATCGCCCATACCGAGGATGCGCTTCGCCATGCGGTCGGGATGGAAGACCTCGAGCGAGTCGGGCTTCTCGCCGGAGGAGATGAACATGATCGGCTTGCCGGTGACCTCGCGGATGGAAAGCGCACCGCCACCACGTGCGTCGCCGTCCATCTTCGAGAGGATGACGCCATCGAAATCCACCTGCTCGGCAAACGACTGCGCGACGTTGACGACATCCTGGCCGGTCATCGCATCCAGCACCATGAGCACGTTGTCGGGGTCGGTGGCGGCCTTGATATCCGCCGCCTCCCTCATCATCCGTTCGTCGACATGCAGGCGCCCAGCGGTGTCGATGATCACGACATCGCGGAGGCTGTCGATGGCTGCCCTGCGTGCGCTCCGCGCGATTTCGACGGGATCGCTGCCCTCGCCACGATAGACCTTGATGCCCATCTCATCACCGAGCGTCTGGAGCTGGTCGATGGCGGCGGGACGGTAGACGTCGCAGGCGACGAGCATGGGTGAATGGCCGCTGTTCTTGAGACGCCATGCCAACTTGGCGCAAGCGGTCGTCTTGCCGCTTCCCTGCAAGCCGACGAGCATGATGATGGTGGGCGGTTTCGGGGAGATCTTGAGCTGTGCCGTGTCCTCCCCGAGCAGGCTGGAAAGCTCCTCGAGCACGACCTTCACGACGTTCTGGGCAGGGGTGAGCGAGGTCAGGATATCCGCCTCGAGGCAACGCTCCTTGGTCTTCTTCGTGAACCGCTTGACCACCTTGTAGTTCACATCGGCCTCGAGGAGCGCCATGCGGATCTCCTTCATGGCGACGTTGATGTCATCCTCCGACAGCCGACCCTTGCCCCTGAGGCCGTCGAACACATCCTGAAGCCGGTCAGAGAGGTTGTCGAACATCGTCTCACTCCTCACCTATGAGCGCATGGGCGAACTCGTGCGCATCGAAACGTTGCAGGTCGTCGATGGTCTCACCGACACCGATATAGTACAGCGGGATCTTGAGCTCGTGCGAAACGGCCACGGCGATACCGCCCTTGGCGGTACCGTCGAGCTTGGTGAGCACGACCCCGTCAAGATCGAGCATCTTGTCGAACTCACGCGCCTGCTGCAGCCCGTTCTGACCGGTGGTGGCGTCCATGACGAGCAGCGTGTAGACGGGCATGTCGGAACGTTTGCGCGTGACCCGGACGATCTTCTGCAGCTCCTGCATGAGGTCCTTGGAGGTATGCAGGCGGCCGGACGTGTCTATGAGGACCAGGTCGCTCCCCAGCTCCTCGGCGCGCTCGATCACGTCATAGCAGACGCTCGCAGGATCGGCGCCGCGCCCGCGCTCGACCACCTCCACCCCGGCACGCTCCCCCCAGACGCCGAGCTGCTCGGTCGCAGCTGCACGGAAGGTGTCCGCATTGCCGATGAGGACCTTGCGCCCCGCATCGGCCGCACGCTTCGCGAGCTTGCCCACGGTCGTGGTCTTGCCCGTCCCGTTGATGCCGACGAACAGCACGAGCGCACGCTCTGCGGTCAGGGGGTCGTCATCGTTGGGAGCGAACTGGGCGGCGATCTCATCGGCAAGGTACTCGAGGACCGCATGGGCATCGGGAAGCGCCTTGCGCAGCGTCGCCTCCTGAAGGTTGGAGGTGATCTCATCGGCTGCACGGGCCCCCATGTCCCCCATCACGAGGGTCTCCTCGAGGTCGTCGTAGAATTCCTGGTCAAGACGGGCACCGCGGTCGAACAGGACGTTCATCTCCTCGACGAACGACTGCCGTGTCCGCTTCAAGCCCCTCGCAAGGCGTTCCTTCCAAGACATGTCCATCTCCTATCCTCTTGTCGGAAGCTTCGCTTCCGTCCACATCGGCTAACGGTTCGCGCGTGCAGGGGCAACGGCCTTCGCCACGTCGCCCTCACGGTCGATGGCCCGCTGGAGGCCTTCGGGATCGTCGCTGTCCTCGGCCACGGCCGCATCCCCCACCCGCTCGAGTTTCTGGCTCACGACCTTCGAGACGCCATCCGCCTGCATGGAGACGCCATAGAGCACATCTGCCATCTCCATGGTACGGCGTGCATGCGTGATGATGATGAACTGCGTCTCATGGCGCATCGAGTCGAGAGCCTTGGCAAGCCGCCGCAGGTTGGTGTCATCGAGTGCGGTGTCGACCTCGTCGAGCACGTAGAACGGTACCGAGCAGGTACGGTAGGCCGCAAAGAGCAGCGCCAGCGCGGTGAGGGATTTCTCCCCTCCCGAGAGCAGTGACATCTTGAGGAACCGCTTGCCACGTGGCTGTGCGAAGACGGCGATGCCACTGACGTCCGGGTCATCCGGCTCGGTGAGCTCCAGATGGGCCTTGCCACCCGGGAAGAGCGAGGCGAAGATCTCCTGGAACGCCTCATCCACCTCCCTGAAGGTCTCGAGGAAGCGAGCGCGCATCTTGCCGTCGATGGCCGTCACGATCGTCGAGAGCGAGTCCCGTGCCTGCTCGAGGTCATCGACCTGCATCTGCAGGTACTCGCGGCGGGCCCTGAGCGCCGCATACTCCTCTGCAGCGACATGGTTGACCGGACCCATCTTGCCGATCTTCGCCCTGATGGCAGCCATGCGCGCCTCAGCGTCCTCACGGTCCGCAAGCGGCGGCAACGCGAGCGCGCTCTCGACGGAGGTCCCGCATCCCTCGACGATCGTCTGGCAGGCCACCTCGACCTGCGCCTCGAGACGTCCCTTCTCGACACGGATACGCGAGAGGTCCTCGACCTTCCCATCCAGCCGCACCTTGGCCTCATGCACTTTCGCACGGGCCTCCTCTATCGTGTTGGAAAGCTCCACGGAGTCGGACTGCTCGAGTGCCGCCTGGTCACGCAGCTTCACCGACCATCGCGATATGCCCTCGTACAACCGCCGCAAGGTACGGTAAAGCGGCTCCACCCGATGGGAGAGGATGTCGAGGGAGGTCTGGGTCTCGTAGGAAACCTCGATGGCCTTGCGATGGGATGCGATGTCACCCGCAAGACCGGCAAGCCGTTGCTCGAGGTAAGCAGAGCGCGTCTCGAGGGTCGCGATATCGACCTTGAGCTCGGAGATCTGCCTGCGCAGGGCATTCGAGGCATCGATCCGTGCGGTGCGGGCATCACTGCCGGCAGCTATCCGTTCCTCAAGCTCCTCGACCTCGGCACCGAGCCGCCTCATACGCTCGACCAGCTCCTCGACCAACGGCGCATTCCTCGAGCGGTCCCGTGCAATCCCCTCCCGCTTGGTCAGGATACCCTGCCTCTCGGCTGCCAACGAGGTGAGCGACTGGTCGAGACGGGCGACCTCCGCACGCAACGAGGCAAGCTCACCCGATGTGGCCGCCTTGCGTTGGGAAGACGCCAGCGTGGCATCCTCCGCCTTCCTGAGCTCGGCCTCCGCCTCACGGGCAGCCGCCTCATGGCCCGGCAATCCCTTCTCGACCTCCTGGATCGCCTGTTCGAGCACGGCAAGGCGCTCCCTGCGTCCAAGGAGGCCCTCCGCATCATCAGCCCGGATCCCCAGGGAGACCTTGCCGTTGGGCCACACGATGGAACCGTCGGAGGTGATGTAACGTCGGCCCTCATGGGCAGCGACGGCTTCGAGCGCCTGCTCGAGGTCATCCACCACCCATACGTCGCCCAGCAGTGCCCGGGCGGCGGTGTCGAACCGTTCGGGATACCCTATCTCATCGAGGAGATGGATGCCTGGTCCCCCCTCCCCGGAGCCCGCACCACGCGCGACATCGAGGGGAAGCAAGGACATCTCCCCTGCCCCACCGGTCACTTCGGCCAGCCGCGCGGAGATCCCCACGGCATCAGCCGAATCCTTGACGAGCAGGCCGAACAGGTCGCTTCCCAGGAGACGTTCGATGAGCATCTGATAACGTCGCGGGACCCTGAAGAGACGGGAGACCTGCATGCTGACATCCGAGAGCTCGTCAAGATGCTCGTT
>OMSY01000176.1 GCA_900313875.1 uncultured Actinomycetes bacterium | reverse complement strand
CCCCGCTCATCCCGGTTCCCGTCCCGGCCGCTCATGCATGTGCCGTTCGCCCAAGGAAGGAGATGCCGACATGCAGGTCATCGTAGCCCCGCATGCGGGCGCATGCTACGGGGTCAACCGCGCCCTCGACATCGTCAACTCGTGTGCTGATGACGGCAAGGGGCCCGTCTACACGCTCGGACCCCTCATCCACAACCCCCAGGTGGTGGACGAGCTCCGGTCCAGGGGTGTGGAGGTCGCTGGCTCACCGGAGGATGTCGAACCCCGGGCACGGCTCGTCATCCGTTCCCATGGGGTTCCCCCTGCAGTGGTCGAACATGCGCGTGATAGGGGATGCGAGGTCATCGATGCGACCTGCCCCCATGTCGCGAAGGTCCACAGGGCTGTCGAGCGCATGACGGCCGATGGGCGCCTCTGCATCGTGGTGGGCGATGTGGGACATCCCGAGGTCGAGGGGATACTCGGTCATGCGGGACCCGGCACCCTGGCCCTCACCTCTGCGGAGGATCTCCCGGACGAGCTGCCCGACAGGGTGGGCATCGTGGTCCAGACGACCCAGGCGCCTGCGGTTCTCGCCCGTATCGTCGATGCGGTCTCGAAGCGGGTATCCGACCTCGAGGTAGCCGATACCATCTGCCTTGCCACCCAGGAGCGTCAGGCGGCTGCTGCCGAACTTGCCTCACAGGTCGATGTGATGGTCGTCATCGGTGGACGCAATTCCGGTAACACCCGAAGGCTTCACGAGATCTGCAGCGCCTCGTGTCCCCGTTCCTTCCATATCGAACGGGAGGATGAGCTGGTGCCTGATTGGTTCGAGGGAATGGGGAAGGTGGGCATCACCGCCGGCGCCTCGACCCCACAGCAGCGGATCGATGCGGTACTGTACAGGATAGAGGAGATGACGGGGTGACGACATGGCCGAGCGTTTCGAAGTAGCTGACTATGCCCCAAGCGCGCGACCGGGTTCCCGTGGGGGCTTGATCGCCAAGGTCGACGAGGGCTCCCCTGCCTGGGAGGCTGGTCTCCGTGCTGGTATGGTGCTGACCGAGGCGAACGGCCTTGTACTGCGTGACCTCATCGATTGGTACTGGGTTTCCGACGACCTCGAGGTCACCGTGAGTGGTTTCGTCCCTGTCGGGCTTCTCGGGGATGATGCCGGTGATGACGAGCCGTTCGAGTTCGATTGCGACCTCGAACGCGCAGTCGGCCAGTCCTGGGGTATCGAGTTCGCCGATGCCATCTTCGATGACATGCACCTGTGCGTGAACGACTGCCTGTTCTGTTTCATGTCCATGCTGCCCGAGGGTATGCGTGACACGCTTTACCTGAGGGATGACGACTACCGGCTCTCGTTCCTCCAGGGGAACTTCGTCACGCTGACCAACGTGGGCGAGGACGATCTCGACCGTATCCTCGACCAGCGTATCTCGCCCCTGCACGTCTCCGTGCATGCGGTGGACCCGGTCGTCCGGCGACGGCTCATCGGGGAGAACGAGGCGCGGGGCATGGAGGTCCTCGAGCGCCTGCTCGAGGCCGGGATCGATTGCCATGCCCAGATCGTGCTCGTTCCCGATATCAACGATGGGAAGGTGCTCGAGGAGACGCTTTCCTGGCTCGAGGGGCATCATCATGTCCTGTCGTGTTCCATCGTGCCGCTTGGCTACACCCGTTTCCAGACGAGGTTCGACGCCTCGTTCCGCGACCCTGTCCGTGCACTGGAGGTCATCGAGCTCGTCAGCCCCTTCCAGGAGCGGGCCCGGAGGGACAGGGACATCACCCGTTTCCATCTTGCCGACGAGTTCTACCTCAACGCGCAGGTACCCCTCCCGCTTGCCGAGGAGTACGATGGTTTCGGGCAGTACGAGGACGGCATCGGTATGGTGAGGTCCTTCCTCGAGGAATGGGACGCCTTCTGGCGTGCGCACAGCGCATCTGCCGACGAGCGGGTCGGGCGCGCGATGACCTCGGACCGCCATGCGCATCTGTTCACGGGCGAGGCGTTCGGTCCCACGCTCATCCGCTGCTTCGAGCATTGCCCGATAGCCGGTCGCGTGTCCGTGCATGTCGTGCGCAACGACTTCTTCGGCGGGGATGTCGATGTCACCGGGTTGCTCTGTGGATGCGATATCTCGCGGGCGATCGCGGAGACCGTCCATGTACCGGGCGTCGAGGAGCAGATGTTCATCCCCGATGCCATGTTCAATGCCGATGGGGTGACCCTCGATGATTACGCGAAAGAGGATATCGAGCGCGAATCGGGTTGGCCGGTTGACGTGTTATCCTGTTCTGCCGAGGACATGTTGGACGGAATCGTCGCTTTTCTGTCACAGGATAGGTGAGGTGCAGCATGACATTGCCAGTGGTCGCCGTCGTCGGTAGGAGCAACGTCGGCAAGTCGACATTCGTCAACCGCATCGCCCGGACGCGGGAGGCGATCGTGCATGAGCAGCGGGGGGTCACCCGTGACCGTAGTTACCATCGCTGTGATTGGAACGGGCGGGACTTCATGCTCGTGGACACCGGTGGTGTCGAGATCGGGGGAGGGGACCGCTTCCAATCCTCCATCCGCACCCAGGCGCAGGCTGCGATCGATGAGGCGGATGCGATTATCTTCATCGTCGACGGTACCGTCGGGATCACCGCCGAGGACGAGGCGGTCGCGCGCATGCTGAAGGGCGCGGATGCCCCGGTGTTCCTGACGGTGAACAAGATGGACGACCCATCCCGCGAGGACGCCCTCTGGGAGTTCTACTCCCTTGGCCTCGGTGATCCCTGGGGGGTATCCGCCCTGCATGGCAACGGTACGGGCGACCTGCTCGATGCGTTGTGCGAGAAGCTTCCCGATGAGATCGTTCCCGAGGACGACGACCTGGTGAACGTCGCCATCGTCGGACGCCCCAACGCGGGCAAGTCCTCGCTCGTGAACAAGCTCGTCGGTGCCGAGCGCTCCATCGTGTCCGAGGTCCCCGGCACCACCCGCGATGCCATCGACACCATCGTCGAGCATGAGGGCACACGGTACCGGCTCGTGGACACGGCAGGGCTCCGTCGCAACGTGTCCGCTGCGGACAGTCTCGAGTACTTCGGTTTCGTCCGTGCGCTCCGGGCCATCGAACGTGCGGATGTGTGCCTGCTCGTGGTGGACTCCACCATCGGTCTCACCGACCAGGACCAGCGGGTGGCCGGTATCGCCAAGGAACAGGGGTGCGGTCTCGTCATCCTGCTCAACAAATGGGACCTCATCGAGACGCAGGAGGAACGCGAGCGCATCGTCGCCAAGGTGACCGACCGTCTCGTCTTCGTGGGGTACGCGCCCCTGCTGCGCATCTCGGCGTACACCGGCCGCAGCGTGCACCGTATCTGGGGGGCGATCGAGACGAGTGCGGCCAATGCCAAACGCGTCATCCCCACCAACCGGCTCAACAACCTGCTCACCGAGATCAGGGAGTTCGGCCATACCGTCACCAAGGGGTCCAGACGCCTCAAGCTCAACTATGTCACGCAGACTGGGGTCAAGCCCCCGTTCTTCACGTTCTTCGCCAACTCACCGGAGCTGGTCGATGACAATTTCGAACGCTATCTGGAAGGGCGCCTGCGCGAGCGCTTCGATTTCACCGGGACGCCCATCCGCATGAAGTTCAAGAAGAAGAAGGAGTAAGCCACATGCTCGTTTCCACCATCGGGCTCGCGAGATACCTGCTCTTCCTCCTCGCAGGCATGCTCTGCGCCTTCCTTCTGGGTGCCATCCCCGTGGGCGTCATCGTCGGCAAGGTGTTTTATGGCATCGATATCCGCGAGCATGGGTCGGGCAACACGGGAGCGACCAACATCGCGCGCACGCTCGGTGCGGGACCGGGTGCGGCCGTGCTCCTGCTCGATGCCGCCAAGGGGGCCCTGTCCGTTCTCGCCATGATGGGGTCCATGCACTTGGCTGCCCACGGTCTGGCGGACACGGCCTGGACTGTGGGTCCAGCGTATCGCAGCGCCCTTCCGCTCGCCGCGCTCTGCTCCATCCTCGGCCATATGTTCTCCCCGTTCCTCGGGTTCCACGGGGGAAAGGGGGCTGCAACCGCCTGTGGCGGCGTCTCGGTCATCATGCCCAAGGTGGCGGTTCTTTGTCTCGTGGTCTTCGTGCTCGTCGGCTTCTGCACCCGTTACATCTCCCTGGGCAGCATGTCTGCGGCGGTCACCCTCGTGATCGCGACCCATATCTTCTATGGGAGCCATATCCCCTATCTCGTGTTCTCGTGGTTCGTCTGCATCGTCATCTTCATCGCGCATCGATCGAACATCAAACGTTTGCTCGCCCATGAGGAGAACAGGTTCTCCTTCGGGCATGGCCAACGGGTGGACCATGGACATGGTGGCGACGACCCTGCGGGGAAGCGCCCTCGGAGGAGGAGATAGGACATGAAGGTAGCAGTCATCGGTACGGGTTCCTGGGGCACGGCAGTCGCGTGGTTGCTTGCCCAGAACGCCCATGAGGTGCGTGCCTGGTCGCATGGTCAGGCGACTGCGGACGCCATCAACACCACTCAGCGCAATCCCCGGTATCTCACGGACCTCGATCTGACCGGCATCACCTCGTCGACCTCGTTCGAGGAGGTATGCGAAGGTGCACGTGCCGTCATCATGGTCACCCCGTCCGTCAACGTACGGGAGGTCGCGGAGCAGCTCAAGCCCCATATCAGCTGTGATACCCCGGTCGTCATGCTCTCGAAGGGCATCGAACGGGAGACGGGTATGTTGCTCACCGAGATCTGCGCGGATGTCTTCGGCTCCGGCCAGCTCATCGCCGCGCTCTCGGGTCCCAACCATGCCGAGGAGGTATCGCGCGGCCTTCCCGCCGCGACGGTCGTGGCGTCTGACGATGCGGTCTGCGCCGAGTTCGTGGCAGACCTCTTCCGCAATGATTTCTTCCGTGTCTACACGTCTGACGACGTATGCGGTGTCGAGCTCTGCGCGGCCAGCAAGAACATCATCGCCATCGCGAACGGGATCTCCGCCGGCAT
Source organism: uncultured Actinomycetes bacterium (assembly GCA_900313875.1). Lineage (GTDB taxonomy): Bacteria > Actinomycetota > Coriobacteriia > Coriobacteriales > RUG844 > RUG844. The sequence continues at coordinate 7,169 of OMSY01000176.1, read as the reverse complement.
GGGGTATGGCGACAACACCTCCGCGGTCATCATGACGCGTGGCCTGGCCGAGATGAGCCGTCTGGTGATCGCCCTCGGTGGCAACCCGCTCACCTGCATGGGGCTTGCAGGCATGGGCGACCTGATCGCGACCTGCTCGTCGCGCCATTCCCGCAACCGCTCCCTTGGGGAGCTCATCGCCCAGGGCGGCACGCTCGCGCAGTTCGAGGAGCGTACGCATATGGTCGCCGAGGGCGCACATGCTGCGCTTTCGGTCACCGACCTCGCACGGAAGAAGGGAGTCGACCTTCCCATCGCCAACGCGGTGCGGGCGGTGCTCTGGGAAGGGCGCCCGCCTGCCGACATGCTCGATGAGCTGATGCTGCGACCACCGAAACCCGAGCTCGAGGGTCTGCGCTGAAGCTGGGAAAGGAGAACGGATGTACGAACCGACACTCATCGCGCCTTCCATCCTGTCCGCTGATTTCCTCAACCTCGAAGCGGGGGTACGCATGGTGGAGGAGGGAGGGTGCGACTGGTTGCACGTCGATGTGATGGATGGGCATTTCGTCCCCAACCTCACGATCGGGCCGCCGCATGTGCGTGCGCTCAAGCAGGTTGCCAGGACCCCGCTCGATGTCCATCTGATGATCGCCAATCCCGACGAGCAGCTCGATTGGTATCTCGATGCCGGTGCGGATCTCGTCACGGTGCATATCGAGACCCTGGCAGACCCTGTGCGCACGGTGTCTCGCATCCATGAGGCCGGTGCACGTGCGGCCATCGCACTCAACCCGCCCACGCCCATCGAGCGCGTGCTCGAATACGTCGACCAGCTGGATATGGTGCTTGTCATGAGCGTGAACCCGGGATTCTCCGGACAGAGCTTCATCCCCTCCGTCATCGGCAAGATCACCGCCCTCCGCGAGCATATGGACCGCATCGGGCATAGGTGCCGCGTGCAGGTGGATGGGGGCATCAACCGTATGACCGCCCCGCTTGTGGCGGAGGAGGGCGCCGATGTGCTCGTCTCGGGGAATGCCGTCTTCAAGGCGGACGACCCTGCGTTCGAGATCTCGATGCTGCGGAGGATCGCCGACGAGGCACATGAGCGGGGTCTTGGGTGATGGGTTCTGCCTGCAAGGAGCGTGTCTACCTCGACCATGCGGCCACCACCCCGCTCTCGGATGCGGCCCTGGACGCGATGCGTCCCTATCTGCAGGATGTCTTCGGTAATGCGAACGGTCTGTACCGGGAGGGACGCGAAGCCTACGCTGCGCTCGAGGATGCACGGAAGCAGGTGGCGGGAGCGGTCGGTGCGAGGCGTTCCAGCGAGATCGTCTTCACGTCGGGTGGGACCGAGAGCGACAACGCGGCGCTCATCGGCATCGCATCCGCATGCCTTGAGGGTCGCAAGGGGGGACGGGTCATCATCTCATCCTTCGAGCATCATGCCGTCCTCGAATGCATCCCCGCTCTCGAGCACATCGGCTGCTCCGTCGACCTCATCGAGCCGGGGGCCGACGGCTTCATCCGTCCCAGCGACTTGGCGATGATGCTCGATGACGATGTCGTGTTGGTCAGCATCATGTACGCCAACAACGAGATCGGGACCGTGCAGCCCGTCCGAGAGCTCGCTGCAGCGAGCCATGAGGTCGGCGCCTGTTTCCACACCGATGCCGTGCAGGCGCTGGGAAAGCTTTCCCTCGACCTCGAGGGTTCGGGGATCGACGCCGCCTCGTTCTCGGCGCACAAGGCATATGGACCCAAGGGCGTCGGGGCGTTGTATCTGCGCCGTCGGACCCCGTTCCGCACGCAGATGCGGGGCGGTGGACAGGAGGGCGGAAGACGCAGCGGCACGCAGAACGTGGCTGGTGCCGCAGGCTTCGCGGCTGCACTTGACGAGCTTACCTCGGGCCTTTCCGACGAGATCGTCCGCGAGCGCGTCCTGCGGGACCGTCTTCTGGTGGAGCTGCCACGGATATCGTCCCGCATCCGGCTCACCGTTGACCCGCTGTCGGGTGATGGGCGGTATCTGCCCAATCTCGTCTCCTTCTGCATCGAGGGGATGGAGAGTGAGACCGCCTTGGTCTATCTTGATGAGGCGGGCATCGCGCTTTCGGGCGGTTCGGCCTGTTCCTCCCGTTCATTGGAACCGAGTCATGTCCTGCTCGCCATCGGATGCGAGCGGGAGCTCGCCTTCGGTTCCCTACGCGTCTCGCTTGGACGTGCGACGATGGAACGGGACATCGATGTGCTGTTGGAGAAGCTCGACGACCTGATGCATGACAGGACGCTTTCCTGAAGACGGCATCTTCGGAGGAGGAAGATGATCGAACGAATCGACTGCCACACCCATACGGTGTACTCGGGTCATGGCGTGGGAACCGTCGAGGAGGTCGTGTCCGCTGCCGAGGCCGCCGGTCTTGCCACCCTTGCCTTGACGGAGCACTTCATCCTCCCTCCCGAGATCGACCCGGGAAACGATTTCTCGATGAGCCTTGAGGAGCTTCATCTCTATCGCGTCGACATCGAACGCGCCCGCGAGCGTCATGGGGGGCTTGAGATCCTCTGCGGGATCGAGGTCGACTGGATCGGGCAACCCGAACAGAACCGCCTCGATGCCCTCGAAGGCTTCGAGTACATTCTCGGTTCGGTGCATTTCATAGATGGATGGGCCTTCGACGATCCTGACCAGCTCTCTACATGGGATGATCGTGACGTCGATGAGGTATGGCGACGGTATTTCGAGATCTGGTGCGAAGCGGCACAGAGTGCATATCCCTTCAACTGCATGTCGCATCCCGACCTTCCCAAGAAATTCGGTCATCGTCCGTCCTTCGATACACGCGAGCTGTACGAGCACGTCGCGCAGGTCGCGGCACGCGCGGGTGTCATCGTCGAGGTCAACACCTCGGGCCTGCGGCGTCCTCTGCACGAGCTGTTTCCGGGCGATGCCCTTCTCAGGGCATTCCGTGCTGCAGGTGTCCCCTGCACCATCGGTTCCGATGCCCATGCGCCGCAGGATGTGGGTTCCGGTTTCGATGAGGCCTGTGCTGCCATGGTTCGGGCAGGGTATGCCCAGCTCTGCATCCCGCTTCGCGATGGTGACCACCGGTTCGTCGACTTGGAGGGGTTCCTATGATGTCCGATGTCCTTTCCGGTTCTGCGCACAAGGTATGGTATCTCGAGCGGAGGTTGTTCGAGCTGCTGCCCGAGGAGGATGCCGAGGCATGGGACAACGTGGGGCTTCTCGTCGGGGACCCCGATGCCGATGTCGAGCGTATCGCCCTGGCACTCGACCCGAGCGTCAGGGCGGTGCAGTTCGCTGTCAGCAGGGGATGCAACGTGCTGCTCACCCACCACCCGGTGTTCCTGGAGCCTCCTCGACGGCTCTTGCGGACGATGCACCGCACTTGGGCCCCTCGACGGGCGCAGGACGATTCCATCGAGGGGGTCGAGGCCGCCGGCGTGGTCATGGCGGCGGCTCGGGAGGGTGTCAACCTGATCGCCATGCACACCAATCTCGACCGTTCCGTCCATGGACGGCAGCTCCTACCCGACGCCCTTGGCTTGTCGCGTCTGGATCCGGAAGCCGATGCCACCGGATTCGCATGCGGTCGACCCGACGGTTCGGTGTCTGATTTCCTGCAGGTATGCTCGACGTCGCCGACCAGACTGCACGATCTCGCATCGCGATGTCACGAGGTGTTCGGCAGGGCCCCGCGTGTCTGGGGTGACCCGGAACAGGTGATCCAGGTCATCGGCACCTGCCCCGGGTCAGGTGGCTCGTTCCTGGGCGAGGCGACCCGTCTGGGTCTCGACTGCCTCATCTGCGGTGAGACCCGATATCATGCGACACGCGCCGCACATGAGATGGGTCTGGCCGTGATCGAGCTGGGACACGATGTCTCCGAGCGGTTCTACACCGATGTTCTCCGCATAGTCCTCCGGCGGATCGGGGTTCCTGCAGACGATATCGTGTTGATTGACGAGGAGCCCGGCTGGTGGACCCCATAACCAGGCCGGTAGCGTGGCGTTTCTGGGGTATCATGGGTATGGGGGTGGGATGCATCTATCCGATTCGAAGGTGTTTGGCAGGTGAGAGAGATGGATCAGGCGAGAACGCTCCGTGCCCTGCAGGATGCCGATCTGGCCATATTGCGCGCGAAAAGCAGGTACGACAACCTTCCTGAGAAGGCACAGCTCGCCACGGTTCGGAAGAAGGTGCACGAGGTCCTGGTCAAGCAGGGTCAGGTCAGCGACCTGAAAGCCGAATGCGAGGACCGCATCGAAGCATGCCAGAAGGAGATCGAGGACCTCGACAGGAAGATCTCGGAGAAACAGCGCGAGTTGGACAGCACATCGAATCACAGGCTCATCGCCGGCCTCACCAAGGACATGGAGGGTGCTGTCAAGCGGCGCGAGAAGGTCGATTTCCAGATGAACGAGCATCTGGCACGCCTCGAGAAGATCGAGGCGGTCGAGGCGCAGGTGAAGGCTGCCGCTGCCAAGCTCGATGCTGCGGAGTCCGAGCTCGCCGCTTTCGTTGCAGCACAGGCCAAGGAGATGCATCGGGTCGTTTCCGAATCACAGGAGCTGCACAGGGCATATGCGGCGGAGCTTGACAAGGACCTGCTCGAACGTTACCTGCATCTCGCACGCACCAAGGGCGGCGTCGGTGTCGCCGATTTCGCCGATGACCGTTGCTCGGCCTGCAACCTGGAGTTCCATGAGGGCGAGCGACAACGTATCGCACGGGGACCTGCAATCAACACATGTCCCCGCTGTGGGCGACTTCTGATCAGGGACGCGGGGGAGGAATGAGGTAGAACGTGAAGGGAACACTGCATACCGACGGTATCTCCTTGGGAGAGCCAGGTCCTGCCGGGATCGGGTTCTCGCTCGAGACCGATGAGGGTACGGGCTACCGTGCCGGTGCGTTCATCGGTGAGACCACCCGGAGCGTGGCGTCCTACAATGCCATCATCTGGGGTCTCGAGAACGCGCGGGCCGCGGGTGTCAGGGAGCTCGAGGTCACCTCTGCCGACGAGTCGCTCGTCCTGCAGCTGACCGGGGTCGAGCGTGTACGCAACGAAGGGCTCAAGCCGCTGTTCGCGCAAGCTCGCACGCTTCTTGGCACATTCGGGGAGGTCTCCCTGGAGTTGGGTTCTCCCGATATGGATGGAGGTGCGCGCGCTTCCGCGGAGGATGCCGCCTCGCGTCGTCTGACGGTCGGCGAGTATCTTCGCAGGCCCACGCAGAAGCAGGCCCTTCCGAATCTCACCTCCGTTCCCGATGGCGTGCAGCAGGGACCCGGTCATGCATCGGATGCGGCGGGTTCCGGTCATCCCGCTCCGCTGGTCGAGGATGCTGCGCAGTCCTCGTCGGCAGCCCCTTCCTCCGCCCCGCGGTCGACCGAGAGGCGCAGGGAGCCCGTCGACCTGTACGAGCTCACGGTACGGGAGCATTTCGATGCCGCACATGCCCTACGCGGATATCCCGGTCAGTGTCGTGACCTGCATGGGCACACATGGGATGTGGAGGTGAGCGTCGCGGGCACGGAACTCGACGACATCGGGATCCTCTACGACTTCAAGAAGCTCAAGGATGACCTGCGCACCATACTCGACGCATATGACCATGCGTACCTCAACGAGGTCAAGCCCTTCGATGAGATGAACTCGACTGCGGAGAACCTTGCGCGTGTCATCTACGAACGGTTGGACGAGCGCCTTCCCGAGCAGGTTCATCTCACGGAGGTGTGCGTCTGGGAGTCGCCGGTGGCACGTCTGCGTTTCCGGAGGGTCATGCAGAGGGACCACCGGTCCTGAGTCCCTTGGCGTCCTGTTTCCCCTCATCATGGGATGGAAGCGCTGGCCTGATGGTCGTGTCCCCACTTTCCGAGGTTTCCTATCATTGGAGTCATCATGTCCGAACAGAGAACCGTGCTCATCGGTGTGACAGGCTGCATCGCCGCCTACAAGTCATGTGAGGTCGTCCGTGGGCTTCAGAAGGCGGGGCTTCGGGTCAAGGTCGTCATGACCCAGAATGCGACGCGTTTCGTGGGGCCGGTCACCTTCAAGACCCTCACGCGTGAACCGGTCGCCATCTCCCTGTTCGACGAACCGGGAGCCCCCGTCCATCATGTATCCCTTGCGAAGGAGGCCGACCTGTTCCTCATCGCCCCCGCGACAGCCAACGTCATGGCCAAGGTCGCGCATGGGATCGCGGACGACCTCCTCACGACGACGGTGCTTGCCACCACCGCGCCCATCCTGATCGCCCCGGCGATGAACACGGCCATGTGGCAGGCCGCAGCCACGCAGGACAACCTCTCGATCCTACGCCGACGCGGCTTCGGGATCATCGAACCGGATTCCGGTTACCTCGCCTGTGGCGATACGGGTGCCGGCAAGCTCGCACCGGTCGAGACCATCGTGGCACATGTCCTCGATGCGCTCGACGCACGACGCGACCTCTGTGGCAAGAAGGTGCTCATCACCGCTGGTCCCACCCATGAGGCCATCGATCCCGTACGTTTCATAGGCAACCGCAGCAGCGGGCTGACGGGATACGAGCTTGCGCGGGTCGCTCACAGACGGGGCGCGGATGTCGTGCTCGTCTCCGGGCCGACGGCGCTTGCCTCTCCGGTCGGCGTGGCCGTTCATCGGGTGACTTCGGCGGGGGAGATGCTCCAGGTCGCCAAGGAGGAGTTCGCCTCCGCGGATATCGCCATCTTCTCCGCTGCCGTCTCGGACTTCAGGCCCAAGCAGGTCGCCGCAGACAAGATCAAGAAGGATGGAAGCGGTGTGCTCACCTTGGACCTGGTCGAGAACCCCGACATCATCGCCTGCCTCGCCTCGGACAAGGGGTCCCGTTTCGTCGTCGGTTTCGCCGCGGAGACAGAGGATGTGCTCGGGCATGCCCGCGAGAAGCTCGTGCGCAAGCACGCGGACCTCATCGTCGCCAACGATGTCTCCGGTGCGCTTGGTTTCGGGACCGCCGAGAACCGGGTGTGGCTCGTCGATGCAGCGGGTGCCGAGGACCTCGGTGTCCTCTCGAAGACGGAGATCGCGGAACGCATACTCGATGCCGCAAGTACCGGTCGGCCGTGAAAGCCGGCATATGCGGCGGTCCGTTGCAGGGAAAGCTCGTTTGAGGGTGCACGCGACCGAGAACTTTCGGGT
>OMSY01000173.1 GCA_900313875.1 uncultured Actinomycetes bacterium | reverse complement strand
GGGGACAGGTTCGTCACGAGGTCAATGTCTCGCAGGGAGGTAGGTTCGGGGGGTATGCAGGGGTGTGGTCGTCGAGCAGCAGGTCGCTTCCCACGCAGAAGAAGTTGTAGCTGAGCGTCTGGACCGACCCATCATCGACGATCGGGTCGTCGAAGGTGCAGTCGACGTAACTGTAGACCCCGTCGATACGGACCATGTTCCAGGCATGCGTCTGGGTCCCGAGTTCGTTGGTCGCCGTTCCGGAGACGTATGTGCAGAACCTGTCGTCGCGTTGCATGAGATATTGGAATGCCTTGGAATAGCCTTGACAGACCGCACGGCCGTTGATCAGGGGACCGACGATCGAGTAGTCATCATGGTCGTTGGGAACGGAGACCGCATGGTATTCCGCAAGGTCGTAGGCCGTCGAGTCCACAAGATGGTCGTGGATGGCCATCGTGCGGTCGAACTCGCTGGCATCGGGGTCCAGGGTGGCGAGGAAGTCGTCGGCAGTCTTCTCCAGTTGGGCGTTCAGCTGGGTCGAGGTCTGCTCGTCGAGGGTGTAGTCGGGGGAGATGCTCGTGACCGTCGTGTTGCTGATGCCGGTATAGGTGTACGCACCCTCGGTCCAGAACAGCTCGGGGTGGTCGGCAAGCACGGCGTCGACTGCGTTCTTGACCGCTGTCGACGGGCTGGGGTTGAAGCTGATGGTCTCCGCATGACCCTTGAGACCGGAAAGGAGCACGACGTACAGCGAGCGCTCTTCGGGGGATGCGAGCTGCGCGTAGGCGAAGTCGCGTTCCGGGTCCGGCCTGGAGGCGGGGTCGCCCACGAAGGTATCGGGGTTCTGCGTGGTGAGCGGCGTGGTATCGCGCGAGAACAGGAAGCCATCCCAGGGGAACGACCCATTGAACTCGTGTCGGTAGACGATCGCGGCCACGACGAGGACCGCGAGGACGATGGTCGTGTATCTGAGGAACTTGAGCATGGATACCTCCCTTCAGCTCCGTGGGGTCTCACATGGATGAAGCGGATGCATCAGGCGAGGTCGGGTCCCTCATGGGGCTTCTCGGCCAGGACCGTCCGATCCGCCCCGGAGTCTTCGGTATAGACGCCCGGCCAGAACTCGAAGGTCAGATGCGCTGCGTCGCAGAACGGCATCTCATCGGAGCGTCCGCAACGGCAGAGCGCCATGCGGTTGCGTATCTCGTATCGCTCCCCGTCAGCGGCATACAGGGGGATGTTGCCCTTCACGAACAACGGACCACCTGCTTCCTGCTGAGGATCGTCGAGAACGGCGATCTCGGGCTCGTAGACCTCGTCGATGGGTTCCCCGGTCTCCTTGTCGACGGCGACGAGCCGGCCGGTCGGGCAGTCGCAGGCCGCGCGGATCACACGCTCCCGTATCCGTGGGTCGTCGGACTTCCGGACCATCTCCCATATGTTGCCATCCTCGGTGTGGCAGAACCTCGCGAAGGCGCACCTGTCATCATCGAGCAGGTCGATGCCCGGCCCGACCTGCCGGCGCGCCCGGGTCATGAAGGGGGACCGGGAGGCGATCTCCTCACCCTTGAAGCCGGCTGCGACATGCGCACCGTCGCAGAACGGGGGGTTCTTGGACTTGCCGCAACGGCAGAGGGTGAAGGTCTCCCCATGCTCGATCTCGCCAGCCGTCTCATAGCGGTAATGCTGGCCTTCGGGCACTATGACCTGCTTGGTCAGCTTGACGTTGCCCCGGACCACGTAGGGACCTGCGTCCATGATGCGGATCTCCGCGTCTGCGGGAACCGGTTCGGGCTTGCGTTTCGCCTTCTTCCTGCGGTCGTCGAAGCTGTTGCTGAACAGGCCCATGCGATATCCTTCCGTTCATGTCGGATGATGGTCCCATCATACCGCATGGAATCGGGTGCCTTGTTCCCCATCGCCTTCGCGGTACGCGGGTCGTTCGCGCAACGAAACGCCAACGGTATGCGTTTGTCAGCCGTGTCGGTGCCATTGTGTGCACGAACGGCTTCTTCAGGTGGGCATCGGCAAGATGGAGGAGGTGGCATGATGGAAGACCCCTATGCGGTGCTCGGGCTCGATTCCACCGCTTCCAAGGATGAGGTCAAGCGCGCTTACCGCAAGCTTGCGCTCAGGTACCATCCCGATTCCAATCCCGGTGACAGGTCCGCCGAGGAGAAGATGAAGAGGATCAACGCCGCCTACGATGCCATCATGAACCCCTCTAGGAACCCACGGGGGGCATATGGGGGAGCCGGAGGAGGAGCGTCTGCGGGATATGACAGGCGGTCCGGCTATCCCGGTGGAGGCGCACAGGGTGGGTATGGTTATGGCTACGGGTATGGATGGACCTGGCCAAGTGGGGCGAAGTCATCCGAGGACGATGACACGCCGCTTCTGCGCAGCGTTCGCTCGTATATACTCTCCGGGGATTACGAGGAGGCGCTGCATGTGCTCTCCATGGTGGACATCCATGACCGCACGGTGCGGTGGTATTACTACAGCGCTCTTGCGTACCGCTATCAGGGAAAGCTGAAGCTGGCCGAGGAGGCGGCGTTGAGGGCGGTCGAGATGGACCCGGCGAACCTCATGTACCGCAGGCTCCTCATCGAGATACGCACACCCGAGGTGAAGCGCGCCCCTGCGGAGGAGGATGAGTGGTCCACCCCCAGTTCGGTGATGCGCAACCTGCTGCGCTGGCTGTTCATCAGCCTCCTGCTCACGATACTGGTGAATCTGCCTGCCTGCGTCCTTGCCCTCTTCTGATGGTCGAGGACGTCATCTGGGCCTTTCCCGGCTAGGATTCGACGGAGGTCGTCTTGAGGATACGGAACCCGGCATCCGTCATCACGCGGTCGAAGACGGTCTTCTTGACCTGATGCTTCATGCGTACGTGCGCGGTCTCATCGGCGGAATCCACGACCGCCCAGACCCCATCGATGGAGTTGAGCGCGTTTTCCACAAGCACCTTGCATTTGCCGCAATGCATGTTCCCGATGTAGAAGACGACCTCGTAGGG
>OMSY01000045.1 GCA_900313875.1 uncultured Actinomycetes bacterium | reverse complement strand
GGCAGGGGGCAGCGGGCCTATGACTCGCTCGTCTATTCCGAGGGCGAGATCGAACGTATCGTCCGCCATGCGTTCGAGCTCGCGCGCAGACGTCGTGGCAAGGTCACGTCGGTGGACAAGGCCAACGTGCTTGCGACCTCGCGTCTGTGGCGGGATGTCTGCCATCGTGTGGCGGGGGAGTACGATGACGTGGAGCTGTGCGACATGCTGGTCGACAACGCCGCGATGCAGCTCGTGGGCAACCCCCGGCAGTTCGATGTCATCGTCACCGAGAACATGTTCGGCGATATCCTGAGTGATGAGGCGAGCATGTTGTGCGGCTCGCTCGGCATGCTCGCGTCCGCATCGCTCGGTGGCTCCACGCCCGTCTTCGAGCCTTCCCACGGTTCGGCTCCCGATATCGCGGGCCAAGGCATCGCCAACCCACTCGCCCAGGTCATGAGCGCCGTCCTGATGCTCCGGTACGCTCTCGACGAGCCAGCTGTGGCAGATGACATCGATGCCGCCATCTCCGCCGTCCTCGACGAGGGCTGGCGCACCGCGGACCTTGCCTGCGACCTCACGCCTGCGGACCATGTCGTGGGGACCGAGGCCATGGGCGAGCTGCTGAGGGGGCACCTGTAGGCCATGCTCACCATCGGTTGCCATCTGTCCATCTCGAGGGGGTTCCGTGCGATAGCGGAGACCGCGGCATCGATCGGTGCCAACACCTTCCAGTTCTTCAGCCGCAACCCGCGGGGAGGCGCGGTACGGAGAATGGACCCGGACGATATCGCTGCATTCCATGCCTATGCCGCCGAGCATGGCATCGGGACGGTTCTCGCGCATGCGCCCTACACCCTCAATCCCTGTTCCCCCAAGCCGAAGGTCCGCGAGTTCGCCCGGACCTGCCTGTCCGAGGACCTCCTCCGTCTCGAGGCCACCCCGCACCAGCTCTACAACTTCCATCCGGGGAGCCATGTGGGACAAGGCGTCGAGCAGGGCATCCAGATGATAGCGGACGCGCTCAACGAGGTGCTCGTTCCCGAACAGACGACGACGGTGCTTCTCGAGACCATGGCTGGCAAGGGGACCGAGATCGGTGGGACCTTCGAGGAACTGCGTGCCATCATCGACAGGGTGGAGCTGTCCGACCATGTGGGCGTGTGCCTCGACACGTGTCATGTATGGGATGCAGGCTATGATGTCGCGGATGCGTTCGAGGGGGTACTCGAGCACTTCGATGCGGTCATCGGGCTCGAGCGTCTGCACGCGGTCCACCTGAACGACTCCCTGAACCCCCTTGGCTCGCACAAGGACCGTCATGCGCGGCTGGGGGAGGGGGCCATCGGGTTCGATGCCCTGGTCCAGGTGGTGCGTCATCCGATGCTGCGCGACCTTCCGTTCATCCTCGAGACGCCCAACGGGTTGCCCGGCTATGCGGACGAGATCCGCAGGGTGCGGGAGGCCGTTTCCCGTTAGCGATCCCGCTCTGTGCAAGGATGCGGGTGACCTCCGTGAATCTCGTCCCCTTGGGGCAGAACTCGCGGACGAGCCCGTTGACGGCATCATCATATGGTGGAATGGCTTGTATCTCGGGATTGCCCGCACACCAGATGTTGGGTATCTGCCCATCGTCGCAGATTGGCGGGGATATGGGGTACGGTATGTCCCGGCCGTTTGCTATAGTGGGAATCGGGACGGGGCCGAAGGAGCCCGTCTGCGGTCTTGGGAGGATGCATCATGTCGAACAGCATGAGAACAGAGGAGGTCGAGCAGCTGCTCAAGGCGTTCGCCCTCCTTACCGACCCCGATGATATCTTCGCGTTTCTCCAGGATGTCTGCACCATCCGGGAGATCCAGGACATGTCCCAGCGTCTTACCGTCGCGCACATGCTCGACCGGGGCGATTCGTATGTTTCCATACAGGAGCGCACCGGCGCCTCGGCGACCACGATCTCGCGTGTCTCCAAGGCCCTGAACTATGGCGCGGATGGTTACCTCAACGTGCTCAAGAAGCTCGATTTCAGCTGATCGGGCTCCGGGTACGTGCGGAGGCACCCGGTTTCGACCTCTCGGTCGTTCCGGGTGCCGATGGTTTTTTTCTGTAGATGACGGGCCCCTCTCCTGCGGTGGGAACCGGCGGGGTTGCGGGGCTTCAGGAGGGAGCATCCCATGGCGTTCACCCACCTCCACGTGCACACCGAATACTCGTTGCTCGATGGCGCCGCCCGTATCGAGGACCTGGTCGAGCGGGCGGCGGAGCTCGGCATGTCCGCCTTGGCGATCACCGACCATGGCTACATGTACGGCGTGATCCCCTTCTACCAGGCTTGCATGAAGCACAACAAGGAGGTCGAGAAGAAGGGGGAGGGGCAGACGGTCAAGCCCATCCTGGGATGCGAGGCCTATTTCGTCGACGATGACGAGCTCTCGCGCGACCACAAGCCGACCTTCTACCATATGATCCTGCTCGCCAAGGACAACACCGGTTATCACAACCTCGTCCGGCTCATGTCCAAGGC
>OMSY01000170.1 GCA_900313875.1 uncultured Actinomycetes bacterium | reverse complement strand
TGTGTTTCCGGGCCGTTAGCTCAGCTGGTAGAGCAGGTGACTCTTAATCACAAGGTCAGGGGTTCGATCCCCCTACGGCCTACCAGGGAAAGCGATGCAGGTACATGGTTTCCAAACCATGTACCTGCTTCTTTTTTAGATGGGCAGGTCCCTTTCCGTCGGGGAACCGGCCATCCGGTCAGCCGACCGACGGGCGTTCCCGATCTCCTCGGAAGGGAAGGGGCACCTCCCCATGCGGGAAGGTGCCCCTCTGTGCGTCCGTGCCGACCGTGTGGGGTCGGTGTCATCGTCACCTAACCCTGGTAGCTCCTGTAGAGCTCCTCGAACGCCCCGAGTGCTCCCTTGATGGTCTCCTCGGAGGCGCAATATCCGATGCGGACCCAACCGGGTGCGCGGAAACAGGTGGAGGGGACGAGCAACAGCTCGAAATCCTTCGCGCGTTCGCAGAACGCGTCGGCATCTTCCTCGAGTGCCTTGACCCAGAGGTAGAAGGCGCCCTGGGGTTCGATGTAGGTGTAGCCGATGGCATCGAGACCCTCGCAGAGGAGCTTGCGGTTGCGCGCATAGGGTTCGATGTTCACAGGGGCATCGACGCAGGTGCCGATGACCGTCTGGAACAGCGTGGAGTCGCAGATGTATCCCAGTGTCCTGCCGCCTCCGCAGACCGCCTTGTAGACGCGCTCGCACTCGGGCATCGTATCGGGGACGAGCACGTAGCCGATACGCTCACCGGGAAGCGAGAACGACTTGCTCCACGAGTAGCACACGAGCGTGGCAGGGTAGAGGTCGGGCACCCATGCAGGCGGCTTCCCCTCGTACACCAGCTCGCGGTACGGCTCGTCGGAGATGAGGTAGATGTCGTGTCCGTATTCCCTCGAGCGCTCGGTCAGGAGCGCGGCGAGCGCCTCGAGGTTCTCATCCGAGTAGATGGAGCCGACCGGGTTGTTGGGGCTGTTGATGATGACGGCGGCGGTCTTCTCGTTGATGGCGGCGCCAAGCGCGTCGATGTCGAGCTGGAAGTCGCTTGCCCTGGTCGGGACCTCCACGCACCTTGCGCCGGCGTTCTCGGTCCAGGTGCGGTACTCGGGGAAGTACGGGGTGTTGGCGATGACCTCCTCACCGGGCAGTGCGATCGCCATGCAGCAGATGGCTATCGCGGAGGAGGCGCCACTCGTCAGGTACAGGTTGTCCGCGCCGTAGGAGGTGCCGAAGCGCGCGTTGAGGTTGTCCGCGATGGCGGTGCGTACCCAGGCGAGGCCGGGTGAGGGCGTGTAGCTGTGGATGGTGCCATCGCTGTTCGCGGCGAGCTCGGCGATGGTCCTGTCGATCTCGGGCGGCGAGGGGACGGAGGGATTGCCGATGCTCAGGTCGAAGACCTTGTCCTCGCCGATCTCCGCCTTGCGGTCCAGTCCATAGGCGAAAATCTCCCTGATCTTGTTCGGGGCGTCGCCCAGTGCGTACATTCTCTCGTTGATCACGGTGTGAGACCTCTCTCCCGATATGCACCCATCTTCTGCAGGATGGGCGCAACTACCTCATTGGATTCAAGCACGATGTCAAGTATAGCGCGTCGGTTGCCCCTGCGGAGGCATATCCTTCACAGCTACCGAGGGCGCGTTCCCATCGTTGCGGTCAAGCTTCCGTACACGCCCCCACGATGGCCATTCCGAGAGGATGAGCCCGGCGAGCGTGAGGACGATCCCCGTCCCCGACTGCAACGTGATGACCTCCCCGAGGACGAGTATCGCGGTGAGGACCGTGATGACGGGGCTGAGGTAGATGTAGACGCATGTCCTGACGGCACCTATCAGCTTCACGGCGTGGTTCCAGGTGTACAGGCAGAGTGCGGATGCGAGGATGCCGAGGAAGAGCATGTTGAGCAGGTTCGCAGGCTGTGCGAAGGCGCCGAGGTCGAGGTCGGCGCCGCTTGCCAGGAAGATGGGGAGCATGAACAGCGTGCCATAGGCGATGATCCTGCGTGTCGTGAGGACCGTCGGGTGCCCGAACTCACCGACCATCTTGCTGAGCACCGAGTAGGTTCCCCAGATGACCGCTGCGAGCAGGCTCAGGAGGTCGCCCCTCGGGTCCAGATGGAGTTCCTGCCCGTTGAAGCCGATGAGCGCGATACCCGCCATGGCGATG
>OMSY01000165.1 GCA_900313875.1 uncultured Actinomycetes bacterium | reverse complement strand
TCGAGAGAAAGGACCATGATGGCAGATAACGACAGGCTCGATTTCTATAAGGATTTCGAGAGCGTGAACAGCATCGATCCGAAGTATTACAACCGGTATGACGTCAAGCGCGGACTCAGGAACGCTGACGGTACCGGCGTACTCGCGGGTATCACCAAGATAAGCAACGTGCATGGTTACATGGTCATGGATGACGAGGTCGTGCCAGACCAGGGTCGCCTCACGTTCCGTGGCTACAGCATCGATGACCTCGTGCGCCATGCCCGCGAACACGACCATTTCGGTTTCGAGGCCATCGCCTACCTCCTGCTCGGTGGTTCCGTCCCCGATGGGGATCAGCTCGCCCTGTTCCGGCGCAAGATCGATGAGGCACGCGAGCTCCCGCAGGATTTCGTCGCTGATGTGATCATGAAAGGCGCCTCTGCCAACATCATGAACCAGCTCGCCCGTTGCGTGGCACGTCTGTACTCATATGACCCGGATTGCGAGGTCATGACCCCCGAGCACGAGATCGACACGGCCATCTCGCTCATCTCGCGTCTGCCGCGCATCATGGTGCTCGCCTACCATGCCAAGCGCGCCTTCATGTTTGGCGAATCGATGATCATGCATCGTTTCGTCCCCGGCCAGTCGACAGCGGAGACCATCCTCTCGATGTTGCGATATGATCGTGAGTACACGCATGAGGAAGCGGTCATGCTCGACGTCATGCTCATGATCCATGCCGAGCATGGTGGCGGCAACAACTCCACGTTCACGACGCGTGTGCTCACCTCCACCGGCACAGACCCGTATTCAACCTACACCGCCGCCATCGGCTCGCTCAAGGGTCCCCGGCACGGTGGTGCGAATGCCCGGGTCCTCGCCATGCAGGACGACCTCAAGCAGAACGTGGCCGATTGGGATGACGAGGGTCAGGTTGCCGACTATCTGCGCAAGATCGTCAACAAGGAGGCATTCGACCGTGCCGGTCTCGTCTACGGTATGGGCCATGCGGTCTACACGCTATCCGACCCGCGCGCCGTCATCTGCAAACAGTATGCGAGCAAGCTTGCCGAGGGAACGGAGTTCGAGCGCGAGTACCGCCTCCTCGAGGCCATCGAGCGTCTCACCCCCGAGATCATCGCGGAGAAGAAGGGCGGTGGCAAGAAGATCTGTGCCAACGTCGATATGTACAGCGGGTTCGTGTATCGTATGCTCGGTATCCCGGATGACCTGTTCACCCCCATCTTCGCCTGCTCGCGCATGGCTGGCTGGGCGGCGCATCGTTTCGAGGAGATGGTCTCCGGAAAGCGCATCATCCGGCCTGCGTACAAGTCGATCGTCAAGCCGCGGTCGCTCCAGTAGGTCTTCCGATATCCCACCCGCTGCATGGGGATGGGATATCCTTGCATCCAGAGGGGGGTATATGTCTAACGTCCAGGTCATCACCGACTCGGCGAGTTCCCTTGACAAGGGGATGCTGGCGGAGCTCGACATCGATGTTCTGAGCCTGTATGTCAACGAGGGAGGCATGACACACGAGGAGACGACGATGGACATCGTCGCGTTCTATGACCGCATCGGGGATCTCGTGGACGACATCCCGACCTCGTCCCAGGCCTCGCTCGAGGCGACGGCGCAGGCCTTCGTCAACGCGGCGGAGAAGGGTCGGGACGTGTTCGCGGGCTTCATCGGCAGCAGGATGTCGGGTATGTTCGACAGCGCATGCCTCGTGGCGAAGCAGGTGAAGGAGCGGTATCCCGACTGGCATGCCTGCATGCTGGACACGGGTTCCAACTCGCTGGACGAGGGGTACGGGGTGCTTGCGGCGGCGCGTGCGGCGCTTCGGGGAGCCCCCCTTGCCGAATGCCACGACATCGCGGTCAGGACCTGCCTGTCCTCGCGGTGGCTCTTCACCCCCCGGTCCCTCGCGTTCCTCAAGGCCGGTGGACGTATCGGGAGGGCAGCCTCCCTCGTGGGCAACCTCCTTCGGATCTGTCCCATCCTCACCGTGTTCGATGGGGAGGTCGAGGTGGCGGGGAAGTACCCGACCTTCAACAAGAGCGTCTCGAAGATCGCCAAGATGTTCGAGCGTGATGTGCGGAGGTTCGGTCTTGTCGAGGCCACCGTGCATTACATCGGACCGCGGGAACCTGCAGAGGAATGGGCGCGGGATGTCATCGAGCCCATCGCCCAGGCCCCTGTCGACGTGCTGCCCGTCTCACCGGTCATCGGTGTGCATGTGGGTCCCGCGCTCGGTATCGTGTATCATTGCGATTCCATCCTTCCCGGGAAGTTCACGAACCCTCCCGAGGGGGTTTTCTTCTAGTTCGAGTATGAGCGGCGTCTTGTCCCGTCGCTTCCCGCAAGGAGGGGCATCCTCATGGACCCATTGAAAACCAAGGTCATCATGGTCAGCTCGCTCGGCTCCTCTACCC
The DNA here is from genome assembly GCA_900313875.1 of uncultured Actinomycetes bacterium. Taxonomy (GTDB): domain Bacteria; phylum Actinomycetota; class Coriobacteriia; order Coriobacteriales; family RUG844; genus RUG844. The sequence continues at coordinate 3,156 of OMSY01000165.1, read as the reverse complement.
CCATGGGCATCGCGTTGCGTGAACAGGGTTGGGACGTGCTGTCCTACGATGCGGAGCCGGCGGGTCTGCGAGATCTCGCCGCATCCCTCGAGGCTGGGGCCTCCCCACATGAGCCGGGAGGAGATGACCTCGCCATCATCACCTGGCTGTCCTCCCCCGAGCTCGTGGAGGAAGTCTACATGGGTACCGGGGGACTTGTCGAGATAGCTCCCGCCGGTAGTTTCCTGATAGACATGACGCCGTCCACGCCCCAGCTTGCGCGCGAGTTGCATGCCATCGGGGCGGTAGGCGACCTGCATGTCGTCGATGCGTTGCTCCTCGCCTCCTTCGGCGTGCATGCCCCCGACAGCTCGGTCATCGCCATCGGGGGCGACGAGCATGATTGCACCGCGGTCGAACCGCTGCTTGCGGCCACGGGGTTCGAGTGCATGCGCGCGGGCGCGGCCGGCACCGGTCAGCTTGCGCGGCTCATGCACAGCATCTCGTTCGCGAGCACGCTCATGGGGTTGGTGGAATCCCTCACGCTTGCCATCCACTCCGGTCTTGACCCGGCACTTGCCCTGAAGACCCTTGCCGTGCTCGATGACGTCTCCGAATCCGTGCTGCACCTGGTCGCCCATACGCTTGAAGGCGATTATGAGGGCATGCCCAACGTGGGGTATTTCGTGGTGGAGCTGGGGTACGCGCTCTCGGCTGCCGACGAGCTCGACCTCATGCTCCCCGGCATCGAGGCGGCCTATCAGCTCTATGACCTGCTCTCGGTCATCGGCGGCGGGGACCTCGGTCCGCAGGGACTCGCCCTGCTCTATGCCGACGAGCAGACCTGCGCCGACAACGGTCTCGATTGGTCTGCCGCCGACGAGCTGGACTACGGTGACGGCTACGATGATGACTACGAGGACCCCTATGCCCAGCAGGACGGGTACCGTGGGTTCTCCACGGTTGACGGGTACCGTGGGGTGCAGCCCCAGGGTCGCCCCCATCATCACCATCACCATCACGGCCCCGGGGACCCCGGTGATGTGCTCGGGTCCTTCTTCTCCCCGAACTGACATCCTGACCGTCCAATCCGGCATGTCGTCGTGTGCCCGGCCTGCCGGATGCGACGGGCCTGAAAGGTGATTCATCATGGAGGAGTTGGAGTTCTTCGCACCGTGTTCCCTGGGTCTCGAGGGCGTGTGCGCCGATGAGCTGCGCGCCATGCGGATGCGTCGGGTGCGCCCCCTGAAGAGCGGTGTGGCGTTCTTCGGGACGCTCGAGCAGGGTATGCGTGCGGCGCTCTGGACGCGTGTCGCCTCCCGTGTGCTGCTCATCATCGGACGTGTTCCCGCATCCGATGCAGATGAGCTCTACAGGGGCGTGCGGGGATTGCCCTGGACGGAATGGTTGGACCCCTTGCACACCATTGCGGTGGATGCACGGGGGACGAGCGGTACCCTGCGCGATTCCCGGTTCCTTGCGCTCAAGGTCAAGGATGCGGTGTGCGATGCCCTGCGCGATGCCCATGGGGTCAGGCCCGACGTGGACCCGCACGATGCGGATGTCCGCATCAACGTCTCGTTGCACGGTGCCAAGGCCACCGTCGCACTCGACCTGGCAGGCGAGGCCCTCCATCGCAGGGGATACCGACAGGGCAGGATGCAGGTGACGGCGCCGCTCAAGGAGACCCTTGCAGCAGGTATCCTGCTCCTTGCCGGTTGGCCGCGCATCGCACAGGAGGGAGGGACGTTCCTCGACCCGCTCTGCGGGAGTGGCACGTTCGCCATCGAGGCGGCGATGATTGCATATGATATCGCCCCCGGCATCCTGCGTGAGCGCTGGTGCTTCGAGAGCTGGAAGGGCTTCGATGCCGGGCGGTGGGATGCCCTGCTCGACGAGGCCGATGAGCGTGCCGAGCAGGGGAGGGCCCGCGAATGCATCATCCGTGCATCCGACATCGATCCCGTCGCCGTGGGAATCGCGCGCGAGTGCCTTCGCCGTATGCGTCTCGACGGTCTTGTCGAGCTGGATTGCGCCGATGTGGCCGAGCTTGCCGCTCCGGAGTCCGAGCGTGGTCTGATCGCGATGAACCCGCCTTATGGGGAACGCCTCTCGACGCGTGCGCAGCTGCCCGCGCTTTACGCTGCCATCGCCTCCCGGTTGCGTCGCGGTTTCGAGGGGTTCTCGTTTGCGGTGATCTCCCCTGACCCGGGACTCGATGCCGCACTCGGTCTCGTCCCGGAACGCACGGTGCGGCTTTACAACGGCCCCATCGAGAGCCTGCTGCACCTGTACGTGCTGGGACCATCATCCGGCTCGGGCCCGGATGATGGTCGGCGGGATGCACCATCCGGGTTCGAGGTGGTGGTCGGGGAGCAGCATATCCCCGTCGCCATGGCGGGCACCGGGCAGTTCGTCTCACGGCTTCGGAAGGTCGCGAGGTTGCGCAGACGATGGGCGCGCCGGGAGCGCATCAGCGCCTATCGCATCTACGATGCGGACCTTCCCGACTACAACCTGGCCATCGACTGGTTCGGTGGGGCCGGTCCGGACAAGGGCCGCGCCTGGGTGCAGGTCGCCGAGTATGCGGCTCCCTCCGAGGTCGATCCGGAGAAGGCCCGCGCGAGGTTCGCGGATGCCCTCGCCGTGATACCGGCGGTGCTCGGTGTCCGGCCGCAGGATGTCTTCTGCAAGGTGAGGAGGCATGGGCGCGGCGGTTCGCAGTATGCATGCGAGCCCGGAGGTGCCGCGGTGACGGGCATCACGGAGGAGGCGGGGCTGCTGTTCAAGCTCAACCTCTCCGAACGGCTCGATTGCGGCCTGTTCCTCGACCAGCGTCTCACCCGCGAGCTCATCTTCGGCAAGGCCGAGGGTGCGCGGTTCCTCAACCTCTTCGCCTACACGGGGACGGCGACCGTGCATGCGGCTGCCGGTGGCGCCCGCTCCACCACGACGGTCGACCTTTCCCAGAACTATCTCGATTGGGCGCGGGAGAACATGGAGCTCAACGGCTTCTCGGGTGGGGAACATGAGTATGTCCGTGCGGACTGTCGCCGATGGGTCGATGAGCAGCGTACGGCCAGGAGGCGCTTCGACCTCATCTTCGTCGACCCGCCGACCTTCTCGAACTCCTCGAAGATGGGGCGACGCACCTTCGATGTCCAACGCGACCATGTC
>OMSY01000164.1 GCA_900313875.1 uncultured Actinomycetes bacterium | reverse complement strand
TAGCAGCCCCGATGGCGCTACTCCCGATGAAGCATCCTTGAAGGCGCTCATCGGCGACGAGGAAGCGGACAAGCTCCTCGAGAGGGCAAAGACCGATACTGATGCGTACTGGGTTGCTTCCCATGTGGACAAATACGCGTTCGATGGCGATTCGGTGCAGGTGAAGACACTCAAGCTTGCTGCGGATGAGCCCGCTGCGATCAAGTTCGTGCGTGCGTTCCCTGAGGATTATCCTGCTGACACCGAGAACGCCGACCCGTCGCTGGCCATCGACGATTCCCAGATCAAGGGAACCGTGTTCGATACCAAGGTGCCGCATTACTATCAATGGGACCCCCGGTGGGCTCAGACCGTCTATAGCTCGACGGCGTTCGGACTGACGGGGTGCGGGCCAACCTGCATGTCCATGGTTTACCAGGGGCTCACCGGCGCGACTGACAAGGACCCCTATGTCATGAGCGTCATCGCGCAGCAGGGTGGCTACATGGACCAGTACCATGGCACGGCGCATGCGTTCTATGTGGACACGGCGGATGCGTTCGGATTGCGATGCGAGTCCATCGGCGTCTCTGCGAGCAACATCGCGAGCTACCTGCAGAGCGGCCATGTGATCATCGCGAACCTGGTTCCGGGGCATTTCACCACCGTCGGGCACTATTTCGTGCTCGTGGGAGTGGATGCTGACGGGAAGATCATCATCAACGACCCCTACTCACAGGTTCGCTCGATGCAGACCTGGGATGCCGACCTCATCGCGAGCGAATCCCGTGCCCTGTACGCATACTCAAAGCCGTGAGGTCCCATGCGGGTGCGGGACGATCCCGTGTCCCATGGTATGGACACGGTGATGTCCCGCACCCCTTCCGTCACTCTGACACCGTTCCCCGCGTGAGCTTATCCGGGTCCAGTGTCATGTCGAGAGCCTTGACGCCGATGTCCCCGGTGGAGATGCGCATGACATCCTGTATCTGGGAGACGAATATCTTGCCATCGCCTGCACTTCCTGTGTGGAGCACCCGGTTTGCCGCCGCTACCACCATGCCCGGATCGACCTCGCTCACCACGATGTCCACCTGCAGTTTGGGCAGGAGGTTGATGTCGGTCTTCACGCCGCGGTACTGTCCGGTCTTGCCTTGCTGGATGCCGCAACCCATCACGTTGCTCACGGTCATGCCCGTGACGCCGATCTCGGCAAGGGCTTCCTTCAGTTGCACGAAGCAGTCCTTCTTGCAGATGATGCTCACGCGCGTCATCTTGCCAGGCGCGTTGACCGGCATGGGCACAAGACCGGTCATGTCGACCTTTTCGGCGGACATGACGCCGATTGCGGGGATGGTGGGGATGAAGTCGGCATATGCGTTGACAAGCGCATGCTCCGAGATGTCGAGACCCTCGATCTCCTCGTCGTCGGTGACACGCAGGCCGATGGTGCGCTTGATGGCCAGGAACAGCACGATGGAGCAGGCGGCTGCCCAGGCGACTATGGCGACGACGCCGAGGAGCTGTATTCCGAGTTGTGAGAACCCTCCGCCGTAGAAGAGCCCGGCTCCGATGCCGATATCATTCGCTTCGATGATCGCAGGGTTGCCGAACAGCCCCACAGCGATTCCTCCGAAAGCACCGCAGACGCCATGCACGCTCACGGCACCGACCGGGTCATCGATATGGCGACGGTCGATGAAGCCGACGAAGAAGATGACCAGCAGCCCGCTGACGATCCCGATGATGAGCGCACCCCAGACGTCCGTGACGGCGCAGGGGGCGGTGATGCCCACAAGGCCCGCAAGGCACCCGTTGAGCGTCATGGAGATGTCCGGCTTGCCGCCCCGGATCCAGGTGGCGATCATCGTGGTGCATGCGGCGCCGGCAGCCCCGATCGTCGTGGTCGTGAAGATCTGGGCCACCTGTGCCACCGAGTTGCCGGCGGCGCCGTTGAACCCGTACCATCCGAACCACAGGATGAAGACGCCCAGGCAGCCGAGCGTGATGCTGTGGCCGGCGATTGCATTGGGTTTGCCGTTCTTGTCGAATTTGCCGATGCGGGGTCCGACGAAAGCCGCCCCGATGAGCGCTACGGTACCACCTACCATGTGGATGACCGTCGACCCTGCCCAGTCGAAGAACCCGAGCTGGGACAACCAGCCCCCGCCCCACACCCAGTGAGCTTCTATGGGGTAGATCACGAGTGAGATGGCCATCGAGTAGATGAGGTACGAGGAGTACTTCGTCCGCTCCGCCATGCTCCCCGAAACGATGGTTGCCGCCGTTGCGCAGAACACGAGCTGGAAGAAGAAGTTCGCCCAGTCGGCTTGCGTGAACAGTGCGGGTGAGAGGAATGCCCCATCGAACCCACCGCAGAAGCCGGCGATGTCTGATCCGCACATGAGGGCGTATCCGACGAAGAGGAAGGCGATGGCCCCGATGGCGAAGTCCATCGTGTTCTTCATGATGATGTTCCCGGCGTTTTTCGCGCGTGTGAACCCCGTCTCCACCATGGCGAATCCCGCCTGCATGAAGAAGACGAGGCATGCCCCGATGATGTACCAGAGACTGTCCGCTCCAAGCAATGTTCCCAAGGTCAAGTTCTCCATCTTCCCTCCATCTCGTCGATCGGTGCGTCATCCGTTCCTCAGCATCACATTGTCGTAGCGCGCTGTTGCAAGGTTGTTGCGAGGAGATGAAACCTTACGAACATGGTGTTGCGCCCATCCGTGCAACCCATCACGCTTCTGCTCCCGTATAATGGGAGTGCGGTTCTGGTGTTTTCCGTCTGGGACCGTTGCCATGCGATGGGAACACCGGCTTCCGGAGGAGGGGGCAGATGAGCACAGGTCGAAGGATGCATCGGGTGAAGGGTGCCTGTCGGATCGCGCTGGCGGTGGTTCTGTCAGCTTTCCTGTTGGTGGCCACGGGCTGCCAGGAGACCGGTACCAACGCTTACAGCTCCGTCTCCACCAACGAATCGGCGACATCGCTTGATGCCCGGTACGACTACGGTTCCGATGACACCTGGACCATCTGCTGGTATCTCTGCGGCAGCAACCTCGAATCCGGCGCTGGCGCAGCGACCGACGATCTCGTCGAGATGAGCAAGGTCAAGCTCCCGTCGAACGTGCGGGTGGTCATCGAGACGGGTGGATCCTCCCGGTGGGAGAACAACCTCGTGAACCCGAGGCGCATCCAGCGCTGGGTCTATGATTCCAACGGATTGCAGCAGGTCGATGAGCTGCGGCAGGCCAATATGGGCGATGCGGGTACGTTGGCCGACTTCCTCGGTTTTTGCCAGCAGCAGTACCCGGCCGATCATACCGCGCTCGTATTCTGGGATCATGGTGGTGGCAGCATCTCCGGTGTGTCCTATGACGAGAACTATCAGTTCGACTCCCTCACGCTCGATGAGCTGTCGAGGGCGTTCGAGTCGTGTTATGGCAAGAACCCTTCGACCCCGCCGCTCGAGATGATCGGCTTCGATACCTGTCTGATGGCGACCATCGACACGGCCAGCACCTGCGCCCCGTATGCACGCTATCTCGTTGCCTCACAGGAGACCGAGCCAGCCTGTGGTTGGGAGTATTCCGGATGGCTCAGCGCCCTTGCCTCCAACCCGGGTATGGGAGGGGCGCAGCTCGGTTGCACCATCTGCGATACCTACATGCAGGGATGCAAGCGGATATGGGTTGCCGGGGATGCGACCCTGTCGGTCACCGACCTCACCGCGCTTGGTCCTCTCATGAATGCATACCGTTCGTTCGGTGACGAGGCCCTCCTCAGGGCTGCGAACGACTCACGTTTCTTCTCCACGTTCTCGCGTTGCGCCATGCAGACGGAGAATTACGGGGGCAACACCAAGAGTGAGGGGTTCACCGACATGTGCGACCTCGGGTCGCTCGTGCGCAACTGCTCGACCATCCTGCCTGACAACACACAGGCGGTGCTCCAGGCGCTACAGAAATGCGTGATCTACCGTGTGAACGGTGACTACCGTTCGGAGGCATCAGGTCTGTCATGCTACTACCCGTACAGTACGGACATGAAGTACCTGGCGCAGTACGCCCGCGTCAGCCCGACTGAGGCATTCCCCTACCTCTACGCCTATGAGCTCACCGGCAACCTGGGCGATTCAGGACGCGCGTACATCAGCAACATCACCTCCGGTGCGATGACGGAGGCCGTCGAGGTCCCGACCGTCGAGAGCACGCTCGGTTCGGGGCCGCTCAAGGTGACGGTCGATGACGATGGCTATGCGACGGTCGATATCGGTGCCGCTGCAGCAGCATCGGTGGCGACGGTCCATTACGAGCTCGCCTACATGGACGAGGCGCGT
>OMSY01000041.1 GCA_900313875.1 uncultured Actinomycetes bacterium | reverse complement strand
TCAAGCGCATCCAGGACATGATGCGATAGCCACCAGGGGAAAGCGGGGGTTCGCCAAGCTTTCCCGTGGTATTTCATTTGTGTAGCTTGGATATTCGCTTGTAAAAGCTAAAGTTTCGACGTATCATCTTCTATCGCTGTTTAAACAGGAAAGCAAAAGGAGTTCAACCACATGGCAGTCAAGATTCGCCTTGCCCGTCACGGCGCCAAGAAGCGTCCGTATTACCGTATCGTCGTCGCCAACGCCCAAGCGCGTCGCGATGGCCGCTTCATCGAGGAAGTTGGTCGTTACAATCCCTGCGTCGAGCCCGCATTCGTGAAGTTCGATGAAGAGCGCCTCGACTACTGGATCAAGTGCGGTGCTCAGCCCACCGACACCGTCGCTCGTCTCATCAAAAACTACGGTCAGGACGCATAGCCATGGCAGCGCAAGACCTGGAGATTGCGGGACTGGTCGAGTCCATCGTAATTCCGCTGGTCGACCACGAGGAGGACGTGCGTATCGTCTCCCACGAAGAGGATGACGGAACGGTTCTCGTCGAAATCAGCGTGCACGAAGAAGATGCCGGCAAGGTCATCGGACGTCAAGGCCGCGTCATCAAGTCCATCCGCACACTGGCACGTGCTGCCGCTTCGCGCATGGACATGCATGTTGAAGTGGAGATTCTCGACTAGATGCGCGCATGGGCCAACGTCGCCACGCTGGCGAAAACCAGAAATCTGGATGGAGGGTTCGTCGTTAAATCAGCGGCGGGCCTTCCTTTTTTGCTTGAAGAGGGCATGGAAGTGGCTTTTGTGCCGCCGCGCGAAGATGCAGTTCGCAGAACGCATGTTGAGTCGGTCTATCTTCTCGACGAGAAATCTGCCGAAGTGCATTTCGCAGACATTTCCTCTATTGAGCAGGCGCGCCCGCTCGTCGGCTGTTCGTGTTTGGTGCGTCGCTCGAGCATCGACGAGGCGGTTTTGGATGCAGCTCCCGAACGGTGGGAAGGTTGGGATGTCTTCGACGTGAACCACGGCCTTGTGGGCACGCTTGAGGGCATCGTGTAAAACCCTGCGCAGATGCTGCTCGAAGTTAGCCGGGCCGAAGGCGTTCCCGGTGAAGGCACCTTGCTTGTGCCTCTCGTCGACGAGATCGTCGTCGACGTCGATCCCGATGCGCGTGCTATCACGTTGAATATGCCCGCAGGCCTTTTGGAGCTTTAGGACGAGCCATGATCGTAGAAACGCTCTCGACATTCCCCGACATGTTCGAATCGGTCATGGGCACCTCCATGATGAAGATTGCCCAGGACAAGGGCTTGCTCGACTTCACCGCATACGATCTGCGCGATTGGACGCACGACCGCCATCGCACAACCGATGATGATCCCTATGGTGGCGGGGCAGGCCTTGTCATGAAATGCCCGCCCATCTTCGAGGCTTACCAAGACATCACGGGTATCGACAAAGGTGCGCAGCCTCTACCCGATACCGAAGCCACCCAGCCCAAAACAGGTCCTGCACCCAGGCACGCAAATGGTCCACGGCCGCTCACGGTTTTCCTCACGCCATGTGGGCAGCGTTTCGACGATGCGCTGGCGTTGCAGCTTGCGCAGGAAGAACGCTTGCTGTTCATCTGCGGGCACTACGAGGGCATCGATGAGCGTGCGCTCGAGTTGGCTGATCTGCAGATATCGCTGGGCGACTACGTGCTCACCAGCGGTGAGCTTGCTTCCATGGTCGTAATCGATGCCGTCGTTCGCAAGATAGACGGTGTGCTGGGGGCTGAAGGTGGGGCGCTTGACGAAAGCTTCGCCAACGGGTTGCTTGAGTATCCGCAGTACACGCGCCCGGCAACGTACCGGGGAGTCGACGTGCCGTCCGTGTTGCTCTCGGGTGACCATGGGGCTGTCGATGCATGGCGACGCGAGCAAAGCCTTGCTCGTACCCGCGCTTTGAGGCCTGATTTGCTCTCGTGATGGTGCTTGAAGTCAGGTGGCTGCAAAGGCGTCTGGCTATTGGAGTTTTCTTCACACATCAAGTCGGCCTACCAGCTTTGAAGATGGGGCGCTATTATAATTGTTCGTGCTGTTCAGGCACGAAATTGTTTTTGGAAGAACCGAAGGAGCCAAACCCCTATGGATGCAGGCCAGCATGCACCACAAAAAACATCGTGGTCACGTACGTTTCTCAGCGTGCTGATAATGGTTTTGGCCGTCGCAGGGCTTACCGTTCTGTTGCGCACGTTCGTGTTCGATCCTTACGAAATCCCCTCGGGCTCTATGGAAGAGACGATCATGCCAGGTGACATGGTCTTTTCCGAGAAAATCAGCTATCGCATGCACGGCGTGCAAGCGGGCGATATCGTCACGTTCGATGACCCGGAAGTAGCTGGGCGCGTTCTCATCAAGCGCGTCATCGCCACAGGAGGGCAAACCGTCGACCTCAAGGATGGCAAGGTCGTCATCGATGGCAAGCAGATTGACGAGCCCTATACAAATGGAAAACCGTCGTACCCTCTTACGCGGACCGCGCGTGGCATCGACATTTCCTACCCCTACACCATACCTGAAGATTGCGTGTGGGTGATGGGCGACAACAGGACGTCTTCGCAGGATTCACGCTATTTCGGAGCGGTGACCGTTTCGTCGATAACGGGGCGCGCCGCTGTAATCTACTGGCCATTCGATCACTTCACCACGCTTTAACAGCTTGGGAAACCCATTGCATACGCAGGGAAGGAGAACTATGGAAAACGGTGGCACGGAGCGCTTGGCAAACGCACCAACGTTCCAAGACGTCATCATGAATCTTCAAGAGTACTGGGCGCGCCAAGGTTGCGTCATCTTGCAGCCTTATGACAACGAGGGGGGTGCAGGCACGTGCCACACGGCCACGACGCTTCGCTCGCTTGGTCCGGGGACGTGGCGTACTGCCTAC
>OMSY01000163.1 GCA_900313875.1 uncultured Actinomycetes bacterium | reverse complement strand
TCCGCGATGGCGTCCGCGACGGCACGACGGTTGTGCCCCGATGCCATCTGGACCCGCGGCAACTTCGCCCGCTACCATGAGATGAGCGACGAGGTCATGGCCATCCTCCTCGACGAATCCCCCCTGCTCCAGCAGGTGTCCATCGACGAGGCGTTCCTCGATGTGACACCGGGGAGGCACACCGGCGAGCATCCGGTGCGCATCGCCGAACGCATCCGCATGCGTGTCGCCGAGCTGGGCATCACCTGCTCGATCGGACTCGGCACCTCGAAGACGGTGGCCAAGATCGCATCCGACCGTGACAAGCCCAACGGCATCACGGTGGTCTTCCCCGGAAGCGAGCGAGCCTTCCTCGCGCCCTTGCCGGTCCGGGACCTCTCCGGCATCGGACGCAAGAGCGCGGAGAAGCTCCATGTCCTCGGCATCACGACGCTCGGGGAGATCGCGGAAAGCGAGGAGGCGGTCCTGCGGCCGATCTTCGGCACCAACACCACCTCCCTCATCGCGCGATGCAGGGGTGAGGACACGAGCGAGGTGGAGACCGAGCGGGATATCAAGTCGGTGAGCAACGAGATGACGTTCTCCACCGACCTCATGGAACGCACCGAGATCGAGGAAGCGGTCACGATGCTCGCCGCGAAGGTCGGAAGGAGGCTTCGCAAGAAGGGCCTGGCAGGGCACACGGCCACCCTGAAGATGCGTTACGATGACCTGTCGCGTCGAACCGCACAGAAACGGCTCGCGACGGCGACAAGCGATGAGAACGTCTTCGGACCCATCTGCCTCGCCCTCATCGACGAGCTGTGGAGCCCCGGAGTCCATATCCGCCTCATCGGTGTCGGTGTCAGCGGATTCGGGGAGGAGACCTACCAGCCCGACCTCTTCTCGTCGATGGACTTCGACGAAGGGGACGGCTCGAACGGGCATCCATCTGGCGCTGAACCGCACGGAACCCGAACGGATGACGCGCACCGTCACTCGCAAGACGAGCGCAGACAGCAACGCAGGAACCTCATCGAGGCGACGGACCGGGTGAAGGACCGCTTCGGGGATGATGCGGTCGGCTTCGGACGCGAGCTGCGGTTCAGGAACCGTGGAACGGGCACCGCCCCACAGCACAAGGATCGCTGACGGGCATCGGCGCCTCGTGCCATGGGCGTGATGTCACTCCTCCGCACGCCCCACCAGAGCACCGACCCGATCGCTGTAGACCGGGTCCAGGATACCGGCATCCATCAAGTCGAGCAGCGGGGCATCTCCCCAGAGCGTCTCGAGCCGATAGTACTCGCGCGCCTCCGGCTGGAACACATGGACGACGAACGACCCGAAATCGAGCAGGACCCAGCTGAGCTCGTCACGGCCCTCGATGAAATGAGGTCTCATGTCCGCCTCATCACGAAGGGTCTCGATGATGCCATCGACGATGCCGTCGACCTGACGGGGATTCGCACCTGTCACGATCACGAAATAGTCGGTGACCTTGAGCAGCTCCGAGACATCCTGGACAAGGATGTCGGTGGCCTTCTTGTCATCGGCAACACGTGCAGCCAGGAGGGCTGCTTCCCTTGCATTCATGCAAGCCTCGATTCATCAGATAGGAATTGACTCCTCCACCTCACGATACCATGAACCCGGTCATCCGGTCGTGCAAGATCATCCCTGCCTCATGAGAGCGTTCCAGACCTTGATCGACCCGGTGTAGACGGGCCTGCGGGTCTCGATGAGCCAGGCGAGCGAGGAGGCGAAGGTCTGCAGGTACAGCTCATGCAACGAGCTGATGCCGATCCGCTCGCGCACGGCACGCGTGTGCTCGATGGGACGGCTCGGCTCGATCTTGTCCGCGATGTAGACGATCTTGTCGAGTGGACGCATCTCCATCACGGGAATCGTGTGGCGTGCGATGGCATCGAGGATCTCCTGCGGTAGGTCGAACAGTTCGTCGGGCAGCGCCTTCGATGCGGTCAGGCCATGGAGCACGGAAGGGGTCGCGCGCATCGCCTTCTTGAGCGGGATACCCAGCTCCTCCGCACGCTCCACCGCCCGGTCGTTGGGGATGCATTTGTCCCAATCGTGAAGCAGGCCGGCGAGGTAGGCGATATCACCATCGACACCGTACGCTTCGGCAAGGGCGCGTGCGGTATGCGCGGCACCGAAGGAGTGCATGAGCCGCTTCCCCGACAGACGCTCGCGAACCGCCTGCTCGGCGGAGGCGATGAGCCTGCCCGAGACCGCACCCTCCTCGTCGGAAGACCTCCGCCCGCCGGCATACAGACCCGTATCCTCAAGATAGACCCGTACCGCATCGGGCACGAGGTAGTGGACCGACTTGCCCTGTGCGATACGGTTGCGCACCATGGTCGAGGAAAGGTCCATGGAGGGGACCTCGCAGACCTCGATGGTGAAACCCCTCGCCTGCTCGGCCAAGGTAGAAACATCATATCCAGGTCGCGGAATCACCACATAGGTGGCCAACGAGGGCAGCCGGCCGCTCCCATACCACGAGCCGATGCCGGCCAACGCGTCCGCACCGAGGATGAAGAACAGGGAATCATCCGGGTTCTCCCGATGCAACTGCTCGAGCGTGTCGACCGTGTAGGTGATGCCCTGGCGTCGAATCTCGAGATCGCTCACATCGAAATGAGGGTTGCCCTTGCAGGCCAGCTCGACCATGTGCAGGCGCTTCGCAGGCGATGCGACGACCTTGCCCTGCTTGAAGTGCGGGTCGCCAGCCGGCATGAACACCACCTTGTCCAACTCGAGGGAGCGGAGGACCTCCTCGGCACAGACGAGATGGGCGAGATGAATGGGATCGAAGGTACCCCCCATGATGCCGACCCGGCTCATTGTGCTCCCTCCCCGGCCGAACCCAGGCTCCGCAGCATCAACGCACCTGCCCCGTGCCCCGCAAGACGTACTTGTAGCTCGTCAGCGCCTCGAGGGCCATGGGACCACGAGCATGCAGCTTCTGCGTGGAGATGCCGATCTCGGCTCCCAGACCGAACTCACCGCCATCGGTGAAACGTGTGGAGGCGTTGGCGTACACGGCGGCGGCATCCACCCCGACGAGGAAGCGCTCACAGGCGTCCTGGTCCTCCGCGACGATGCATTCCGAATGCCCCGTGCCCGTACGGTTGACCCATGCGATGGCATCGTCGACACCATCCACGACCTGTACGCTCATCTCGAGATCGAGGTACTCACGTGCCCAATCATCCTCATCACCGGCGACGGCATCGATGCCCCCAGCCTGCGCGATCGCAAGCGCACGCTCATCGCAATGCAGCTTGACGCCCGCATCCACCAGCGCACGCATGAGGACGGGGAGCTGCTCGGAGGCGATCTCCCCGTCGACGAGCAGGGACTCGGCCGCGTTGCAGACACCCGGTCTCTGGCACTTGGCGTTGAGCAGGATGGCGAGAGCCTTGTCAGGATCGGCGCTCTCGTGAACGTAGATATGGCAGTTCCCCGTACCCGTCTCGATGACGGGGACGAGCGAGTGTTCCACGCAATGCCTGATGAGACCCGCACCACCGCGTGGGATGAGCAGGTCGACCTGACCATGCAGGCGCATGAGCTCGTCGGTCACCGCACGCGAGGAATCCTCGATTGCCTGGATGCAACCTTCGGGCATCCCCTGCCCGCATGCGGCATCGGAGATGACCTTGCAGATGGCCAGGCATGAACGCTGTGCGAGGCTTCCCCCGCGCAGGATGCAGGCATTCGCGCTCTTGAGGCAGATACCTGCCGCATCGGCGGTCACGTTGGGACGTGCCTCGTAGATCACGGCGATGACGCCCATGGGAACGCAGACGCGCTCGAGCTCGATGCCGTTGTACATCCGCCGCTGCTCGAGCACCTTGCCTATCGGGTCGGGAGCCTCGATGAGCACCCGCAACGCGTCGGCGATACCGGCGATGCGTCCCTCGTCGAGGAACAGGCGGTCGATAAGCGGTTCGGGCGTGCCCTTCTCCCGAGCTGCCGCGACATCGGCGGCATTGGCCTCGAGGATCTCGGGGGTACGCTCGATGAGGGCGTCCGCCATGGCGGCAAGCGCTGCATCCCGTTGCGCTGTCGTGGTCTTCGCAAGCTCGCGCGAGGCCTCACGTGCCAGCGGAACCTTGACCTGCAGCTCTTCGTTCATCCTGTTCATGGTTCGACCTCCTCAAACGCGGTTCGCCAATCAACCGGTCCCATCATGACGATGGGGACATTGTCTCAGAAAACGATCATCTCATCACGATGCACCACATCGACCCCCGCGAGCGACGAGATCGAGACCATCTGCGCGATCTCATCGCTATGCTTCCCCGCTGCAAGCCCGATCTCATCGGAGGAATAACGCGAGAAGCCACGCCCGACCAGACGGCCATGCAGGTCGCGGATGTTCACGATGGCACCACGCCCGAAGGTGCCCTTCACCTGCCGGACCCCCACCGGCAGAAGCGAGCCACCGTTCTCACGCAGGGCGCGGCAGGCCCCGTCATCGATGACGAGGACCCCCCGGGACTTGTCGCCCAACGCTATCCAGAGCTTCTTGGCCTGCAGGGCCTTGCGGCTCCCGCCCGAGACGAACATCGTGCCGACCTGGTCGCCTTCCACGATGTCGACGAGCGCATTGGCACGGCTCCCCTCGCAGATGACCATGGGGATGCCCGCGCGCATGAGGACGCGTGCGGCCTTGATCTTGGTGAGCATGCCACCGCTGCCGGTCGCGGAGCCGGCACCGCCGGCGGACTCCAGCAGCTCATCGGTGAAACGCTCGACCCGCGTGAGCAGCTCCGCATCCTCGTCGATGCGGGGGTCCGCCGTGTACAGACCCTCGATATCGGACAGGAGCACCACGAGGTCGGCCCGGATGAGCGTGGCGACCGTCGCGGCGAGGGTGTCGTTGTCACCGAACCTGATCTCCTCGACGGCCACGGTATCGTTCTCGTTGATGATGGGGAGCACCCCGAGCTCGAGCAGCCGCTCGACCGTGTCGCGTGCATGCAGGTAGGCGGTACGGTCCGAGGTGTCCCGGCGCGTCAGGAGCACCTGAGCCGTGGGGATACCGTACATCCTGGCCGCATAATCGTAATGGTTCGCGAGCTTGATCTGCCCGATCGCCGCCGCAGCCTGGAGGGTCGGCATGTCATCGGGACGGGTCGCCGCCATCTGGAGCTCCTCGAGACCGACGGTGATGGCCCCCGAGGTCACGAGAACGACCTTGGTGCCCTTTGCGCGCACCAATGCGATCTGCTCGACCAGACGGCTTATCTTGATGTGGTCGACCCTGCCGTCCGCATCGACGAGCGAACTCGTGCCCACCTTGACGACGATCCTCTCATAGTGGCGCTTCGCATCGATTCCAGACATCAGTCACCGTCTTCCTCATCGTCCATCAGGTCCCATTCCGTGTTCTCGTACTCGAAGGCGCGGTTCGCGATACGCACCTCGTCGCCCGTCCGCGCGCCTGCCTGGGCAAGGGCACGGTCGATGCCGGCACGACGCATGCGGGACTGCAGGTAATCGACCGCCTCGGGGTTGTCCCATTCGGTCTGGATGACCATGCGCTCGACACCCTTGCCGACCACACGGTAGGCATGCCTGCTCTCACGCACCACCTCGAAGGCACTGTCATCGGCACGGCGCCGATGCTCCCAGACCTGCTCGTAGTCCATCTCCGGCTCCGCATCGACCTCCGCCTCGGCGCGAAGCTCGGCGACACGTTCGGCAACGGCGGCGATGAATCCGGGCATGCCCTGACCGGTCAGCGCCGAGACCTCGAAGAACGGTACATCGTCCTCACGGGCCACCGCACGCAGACGTGCGAGCGCACCCTCGTCGGTGCAGGCATCGATCTTGTTGGCCGCCATGATGCAGGGACGCTCGGCAAGCTCCGCCGCATACAGCCTCAACTCGCGTACGATCGTATGATAATCGTCGACGGGGTCACGACCCTCCCATCCGCCCGTGAGGTCGATGACGTGGACGATGAGGGCGGTGCGCTCGATATGACGCAGGAACTCATGGCCCAGCCCCTTTCCCTCGGAAGCCCCCTCGATGAGGCCGGGGATGTCCGCGACGACGAAACTGTGGTCGCCGCTGCGGACCATGCCGAGGTTGGGCTGCAGGGTGGTGAACGGGTAGTCGGCGATCTTGGGACGCGCGGCGGACATGCGCGCGATCATCGAGGACTTCCCACATGAGGGCATGCCGACGAGGGCCACGTCCGCAAGGAGCTTCATCTCGAGCTCGATCCAGAACCCCTCCACGGGCTCACCGAGCTCCGCGAAGGCAGGCGCCCTCCGCACCGGGGTGACGAAATGGGTGTTGCCCTTGCCCCCATGCCCCCCCTCGGCGACGATGTAGCGTTGCCCGTGCACCGTGAGGTCGGCAAGCTCCTCCACCGGACTCATGGTCTCCTCGTCCAGAAGACGGACGACGGTCCCGACGGGGACGCGCAGGACGAGGTCCTCCCCCGCCGCGCCATGCTGGCGCGAGCCCTTGCCATGAGTCCCACGCTGAGCTTTGAAATGATGCTTGAAGCGGTAGGCGATCAGCGAGGACTCCCCCTGGTCCGCGACGAGCACCACGTTGCCGCCGCGCCCACCGTCCCCACCATCGGGACCGCCCTTGGGAACATGCGCCTCACGACGGAAGGAGATGCAACCCGCACCGCCGTCGCCGGCTTTCACGAATATCCTGACCTGGTCTATGAACACCTGGAGCTCCTCGTCACCTCTGGGCACCTTGGCGCGTATACACGGAAAGCCCCGTGTTATCCGGGGCTTTCCGAACCATGCTTGTCCTGATCTCTAAGCGATGGGCCTTACGTGGGCCTTGCGCTTCACGCCATGCGTGTACTCGACCGTGCCATCGACGAGGGCGAACAGCGTATCGTCCTTGCCGCGTCCCACGTTCTCACCCGGATGGATGTGGGTCCCGCGCTGACGGACGAGGATGGTGCCGGTGGTCACCTTCTGACCTGCGAAACGCTTGACACCGAGACGCTGAGCGTTGGAATCGCGACCGTTACGAGTCGAGCCAAGTCCTTTTTTATGTGCCATCTCTACTCCCTACCTAACTATCCCGTTCCGCGACCGCTACTCTGCCTCTGCAGCCTTGCCGGCGATACTCGTGATCTTCACGCGGGTGAGCTGCTGACGATGACCGCGCGTGCGCTTGTAACCCTTGCGCCTCTTGAACTTGAACACGATCTGCTTGTCACCCTTGAAGTGATCGAGAACCTCCGCCTCAGCCTTGAGATCGGCGAGCTCCGCAGCATCGACGACGACCTTGCCATCATCGACGAGCGTGACTATGTCGAGGGCGACCTTCTCGCCGACCTCGGCGGGAAGCTTCTCGATCTCGATGATATCGTTATTGGCAACCTTGTACTGCTTGCCACCAGTGAAGACTATCGCGTACATTGACCATTACCCTTCAATTGGACACACATGCAGTGAGTCATCCTAACCTAGGATAACCCCACGAGTCAAAGATGATACCACTGCAGATGGAGGGTGCAAGGCTTGAGCGGCATGCGATATCCCTGCGGCTGCAAGCGGGGACCGGTGCGCGGGATGACGTCGCGACCGCTATGCCAGCGGTTTCGTGAGGGTCCCATCCTCCTCGCAGAACAGCTCGACCCGCTCGAGCCCCACCACCTCGATGTCCGACGATGAGACCTTGGCGACCTCCGCCACCAGCACCTCGGGACGGAGCGCACCGGTGTTCTCGAGACGGGTCCACAGGTCGATCGCGCAGACGCCCTCGTCCACCTGCCTGCATATGGGCCGGCGGTAGACCAGATGGGTGAGGTCAAGGGTCTTGGTGAGTGCCCCCTTCTTCGAGGGCTTCCGCCTCTCCACCTCGATGCTCCCCCGCCCGACCACCTCGTCGAGCGCAGCTTGGAACACCGTGGCGTCAGCCACGGGACCATGCCCGCACGTCACCCGGTAATGAGCGATGTTGAGTGCGGCCACGAGCGAGGTCTCCCGCTCATGGACATAGCGCACCTGCTCGGGCATGAGATCCGGCACGCTCGCATGCTGCAGACGGGAGAGCGCCTCATCCGGATCGACGTACTCACGCAACCAGATGTCGATGTATTCCTCGAAACCTGCGGTGCCCACACCGAGTGCGGGACCGAAGGCGATCTTCATGTGGGGACTGAACCCGCAGGTGACGGCGAAGGGAAGACCCGCACGACGCACCATCCGCTCCTGAGCGCGCACGACCTCGAGATGCGACAGATAGCTCAGCCGCCCCCACTTGTGGAAGCGCATGCGCAGCCTGAACAGCCCATCAGCCAAGACGATCACCCGCCAACTCGACCCCACAGCCCAGGTCGGGGCACAGCCCACACCCCGTGCAACCATCGAACGTGCAATCCGGTGTGGTGATACCGGCCTTCGCACGCTCGAGCTCGAGGGCCAGATAGCGTGGCGAGACCCCGCAGGAGATATGCCCCCACGGGAGTGGCTGGTCATAGGACAGGACGCTGCCCGCGATGCCGAACAGGTCGACACCGGCAGCCCCGGCCGCCTCCTGCCAGATGGCGAGGCTGAAATGCTCACGCCAGGCAT